>CAYUNA010000329.1:0-5644 GCA_964445895.1 uncultured Saprospiraceae bacterium
CAAAGTAGAACTAAAGAACGGAATTGTAAATGCGGTGCAACCTTATTCTACCAACATTTAACCATTTAATTACATACACATTAAAGGATTTTGAAAAGTAAACACTAATTTTGCAAATATCAATCAACACTCCATTGTTTGACATTTCAAGCCAAATGGAGAAATTCATTGAACATCTTCCGATTATTATTTTACCAAAAATAACTATTTATGAAAAAATTATTTACCTTTTTCTTCTTTTCCCTTTGTTTATTTTCAGTCAAAGCCCAGGTGGTGATTACTGAAATTATGTACAACAATCCGGCAGGCGATGAATTTGAATTTATTGAATTGTACAATAATTCGTCCGCTACCATTGAAATGGAAAACTGGACATTCTCCGACGCCTTAGATTACACCTTCCCACAATATTCATTAGCGGCGGGCGAATATGTGGTTATCGCTATTGATGCAGTAAAAATGCTGGATTCATTGGGCGTAACTGCTTTAGATTGGCCAACTGGTCAGGGCTTAACCAACTCTTCTGAAAATATCGTCTTGAATGATGCAAGCGGCGCTATGATTGACAATGTGACTTATGCAGACGGTGGCGATTGGCCTTCAGCGGCTGACGGCGACGGTCCATCTTTAGTTCTTTGCGATTTCGATGCAGACAACAATGACCCTGCCAATTGGATTGCTTGTACGACGCCAACTGGATTCATGCTTGGCACTAATCCTAATGAGTTTTTCGCTAACCCCGGCGCAGCTTCGGATTGCCCGGTTGGTGCTATTCTCGAAATTTTAGGCAATACTTCTACGGTAAGCGAAACCGATGGTTTTGCTACAATTGCTGTCCGAATTTCCTCGGGTAATTCCAATGCAACTTCTGTTGATTTGACAGTGACAGGTGGTACGGCTACTAACGGAATGGACTATACTTTTACTAGCCCTACAACGGTAACATTTGCAGCAGGAGTGGTGTCTGAAACCCAGGATGTCGTAATTACGTTGAATGATGACGCTGACCCGGAAACTTTAGAAACTATTACTTTTGAATTGAGTAATCCTACCAATATGGGTAGCATTGCGCCAAATCAAGGTAACTTCTTAATTAATATTCAAGATGATGATACACAGATTACCAACGCAATGGTCATTTCGGGTGTTTTTGATGCGCAGCCAGGTGCAGCAGGTACAAAAGGTTTTGAATTAAAAGCATTGGCAGATATTCCAGACATTAGTATTTTCGGCGTTTCTTCTGTGAATAATGGAGGTGGCTCGGATGGTGTAGAATTCGCTTTCCCAATGATGTCATTAGCGGAAGGAGAATGCTTATACGTCGTGGATGATTCCACTAAATTTGTCGATTTCTTTGGCTTTGACGCTGATTTTGTCGAAGGTGCAGCAAATATCAATGGCGATGATGCGATTGAATTGTATGAAAATGGCATCGTCATCGACGTGTTTGGTGATGTAAATGTCGATGGTTCAGGTACTCCCTGGGAATACCTGGATGGTTGGGCTTACCGCAAAGATGGTACAGGACCGGATGGCGATGTTTTCAATGTCAGCAATTGGAATTATAGCGGCGTGGATGCCCTGGAAGGTTTTGCAACGAATGACGCTGCAGATGCTCCATTTCCGACTTGTTTATATAATCCAATGGCGCCAACGGACATTTCGGCAAGCAATGACAATGTAGTAACTGACCAAGATGTTGCGATTATAATTGATGTATTGGCTAACGATGTTTTGCCAAATGGCGTAACTTCAATGACCATTACAACACAAGGAATGAATGGTACAGCAGTTGCCAATGGAACAACGAATATTACCTATACACCGAATGCTGGTTTTTGTGGCGATACTGATGTTTTTCAATATGAAATTTGTGATGCAAATGGCTGTAGCACTGCCAATGTAGCAGTAGGTGTAGCTTGTCCTACGACTTATACTCCAATTGATATTACCGACGCAGCAGTTGGTAGTGGTGATGTGCAAATTCAAGGTATCGTTTATGGTATTGACTTGCAAGGAACATCCGATGCCGTTCAGTTCACGGTGATTGATGGCACAGGTGGTATCAGCTTATTTAGTGGCAACAATTTTGGCTATACAGTAGCAGAAGGTGACGAGGTGATTGTACAAGGTCAAATTGAAGAATTCAACTGCCTGGGACAAATTGCACCAGACAGTATCTGGATGGTTTCAGCAAATAATCCATTAGCTACCCCTACAATGGTTGACGATTTGGATGAATCTACCGAATCTGAATTTGTGATGTTATCTGGCTGGTTTGGCGAGTCTGTGAATGGCAGCAATGTTACCATTACCAAAGATGCGTTGACTACCGTGATGAGAATAGATTCGGACACAGGTTTAGACCCGAATGATTATGTAGGCGTGACGATGAATATTACAGGAATTGGCGGTCAATTTAGTTCAGATTGTACGGATGGCTACCAGATTTTCCCTCGCTACGATACCGATATTGAAATTATTCTAAATACCGTTGATGCAACTTTGGCGGAGAAAATCAAGGTTTTCCCGAATCCAGCTAACGACTTTTTGAACATTCAGTCGGAAATAGATTTGGAGGAAATTACGATTTCTAATATGGTCGGTCAAACAATGAAGGTTTTCCAAACGGATTTCACTCAATTGAATATCACTGATTTACCACAAGGCTTCTATGTTTTGACATTCAAAACAGGCGACCGAATTTGGGCTACTGAATTCGCGAAAATGTAGGAATAGTTTGGAACTTGAGGGATAAGTGCGTTTGGAAAAACGTTTTTATCCCTCAAATTTCCTAAGAAATATTAGTTATAATGTATTAACCAATCTGTTGAAAATAATTCTCACGGTCACCAATGACCTCACCTACGACCAGCGAATGATTCGCATCTGTACCAGTCTTGCCAATGCTGGTTTTAACGTTGTATTAGTCGGTCGTCAATTGCCTGTATCCAAGCCATTTCAACAACAACCTTTTATCCAAAAACGATTGAAATGCTGGTTCAATCAAGGCAAGTTTTTTTATATAGAATACAACATTCGGCTTTTCTTCTTTTTACTTTTCACAAAATTCAACATTGTTTGCAGCATTGATTTAGATACCATTTTAGCTGGCTTTTGGGTAGCAAAATTAAAAAATAAAACCTGCGTCTATGATGCCCACGAATATTTTACCGAAGTTCCGGAGGTAGTCGAACGTCCGAAAATTCAAGCCATTTGGCAGTGGGTTGCCAATCATACCATTCCCCATTTGAAATATTGTTATACGGTTTGTGAAAGTCTCGCGATTGTTTTTAAAAAAGAATACGGAACTGATTTTGAGGTCATTAGAAATGTGCCTTTTAAAACCGAAACGCCCGATATTACTCCAAAAAATAACCATAAAAATATCGTTTTATACCAAGGTGTGTTGAATGACGGGCGTGGCTTGGAACAGGCTATAGAAGCGATGCAAAAAGTACCCGACGCGGAATTTTGGCTTGCGGGGGAAGGTGATTTATCGAAAGAATTACGTCAATTGGTCGTTGATTTAAAATTGGAAAACAAAGTAAAATTCCTCGGCTACCTCACACCTCCTGAGTTAAAAAAAGTAACACAACAAGCGACGATAGGTCTGAATTTATTACAAAACAAAGGACTTAACTATTACTATTCGCTCGCCAATAAAGCCTTCGATTATATTCAAAATGAGAAGCCCTCAATTAATATGAAATTTCCAGAATATGAACGACTGAATGCAGCGTTTGAAACATTTGTCTTAATCGAAAATCTGGATATAAACTTATTGGCTCATTCTATCAATAATTTGCTAAAAGACAAGGAGTTGTATTCTAATATTCAAAAAAACTGTAGCGCTGCAAAGGAGATTTTAAACTGGGAAAAAGAAGAGGCTAAGTTGATAGCGTTTTATAAAAATATAGCGGTGTATCAAGAGTAATGCCGTTCCATGACCGATTTTATTCGTACGCACCATGAGCGATAATCTTTTTTAGACGGAGCAAAACCATATTTTTTCTTAAAAAAATATGGTTTTTGCTCCGTTTTTAGCATTTAATTTTCCTCTCAACGAAAAAAATTACCTTATCATACTACGTACATTGTAGAAAAAGTTTCTATTGATTATGAGAAGCGAGAAAATCGCAAGATTTTCGAGCTTCAAACACCTCACTCCCCCGCGCCTGCGGCGCGGGGCGGTGGGATATCAAGGGAGCAAAACGGTTTTTGTAAACCGTTTTGCTCCCTTACAATCCCTTTGTGAGAAAGAAAAAAAACTTATTTTACCCCGTACCAGGTAGTAAGTTAAGTGTCGCTATTCATGTTGACAATAAATACCATCACCGACTTACATAGTTAATAATTTTTTACGTATTGTTAAAATAAATTACTAACATTGCAACAAAATCAAACTTCAACTGTATAAGTAAAAAGAATTGTTCAATTTTTTTAGAGTTAACAATGAAGCAAATTTCCGTAAAAACTTTCTTCCTAATCCTGATGATGAGCGTTGTCTTTGCCAATGCTATCAGTATATCGGATTGGATTATGGATGGCGATGCCCTTGAGTTATGCGAGAAGGAAGCAAAAGATAGTGAAAATGAGGAACTCAAAACGGAAACAGAAAAAGACGAGATTTTAACGAAAAACTTTGTGCACAATTATGGTTTTTTATTGCCAAAGTTTTTACATAACATGAAGGAAATCGACCTTCATTCTATCCAATGTCGGGAAATATTGACACCACCACCTGACTTTTCTTAGTTGTAATCAGTTTGTATTGTGGGATTAATTTAGAAAACGAAAAGGATTAATTCTACCTTTAACATAATCTCTTGATTATCAACGTACTAATTCAAAATAACACGTTTTTTCAATAACTGATTTTTATGTAAACACCATCCCGTTTACCATTTAAATCTTTACTTAACAAAACTTCTTTATGAAAGCGCATACTAAAAAGACGCAGACAAAAATGACCCCGAAGAAATCATTAACTGCCTTGAAAGACGGAAACCGAAGATTCCAAAAGAACTTCCGCGGTAATCGTGATTTAATCCAACAGATGAAGGACACTGGCAGCGGACAATATCCATTTGCTACTATCCTTTCTTGTATTGATTCACGGGTTTCTGCCGAGATTGTTTTCGACCAGGGAATTGGTGATATTTTCAGTGCCCGAGTCGCTGGAAACGTTATTAATGAAGACATTTTGGGTAGTATCGAGTTTGCTTGTAAATTGGCGGGAACGCAATTATTAGTGGTCATGGGACACACCAGTTGTGGGGCCGTGAAAGGTGCTTGCGACCATGCAGAAATGGGTAATTTAACGGCGTTGTTAAGCAAAATTCAGCCAGCAGTAAAAGCCGTAAAAAAGCCATCTGCAGCTAAAGACCGAACGTCTAAAAACTTGGATTTTGTAAATGAAGTTGCAGAAACTAACGTGCATTTAACCATTAAACAAATGCGAAAGGATAGTCCTGTTTTGGCCGAGATGGAAAAGAATGGAGAGGTTATGATTGTTGGTGCGATGTATGACATTCATAACGGAAAAGTGACGTTTTTTGATTAGAAAAATGATGCTTTGCCCCATTTCGTGAAACTCAAACTTATTGATGTTTTCACAAAGGGAATTAGAAAACAAAAATAT
>CAYUNA010000330.1:0-5618 GCA_964445895.1 uncultured Saprospiraceae bacterium
ATGCAACGATTTTTAAAAGAAAACTATCGAAAAAATCTCTCTGTCAAAATATCCAGATAAATAGAGTCATGTACTTACATTGGTGAAAATAGCTTTTTTTAGACATAATTCTTTAAATCCTTGATGACGAAGCCTTTTTCCTTTAATTTTTTAAATAAGGCATCTCTATCAACTTCCTCTGAAACACTGATGAGCACACTATTTTCTGGGGCTTCGGGGTATCTACAAGCCAGGTTATCCATTCGAGATTTTAAGGATTCATATCTCACATCGTTTGGTCTGATGAATCCTGCAGGTACTTTATTTGCACTCAACCAGACATAACTTTCCTTGTATTTGCTACTGTAAACAGAATATCCATGATTGAAAGTATCCGATTTTACAAATTCAATATTAGCAATTTGCGAAATTTTATTACTGATATTTTCTATAGTTTCGGTTGTTTCAATAACGAAGTAATCGTCAGTATTGATAATCAATTTATCCAAATATGCAGAGAAAGAATTGGCAATTAATCTCTGGTAATCAGATTCTGTATCGATGTAAGTGACCTGAGGTTCTAACTCATGCTCTCGATAATCTAAGCAAATATTCCAGTGTCCATCTCCATCAAATGGAAACAAGCCTTTGACTTCAAAACTTAAATCATCAAATTCTTCCAACCATTCAAATTTAGTAATTGAAGGATAATGAGGACCTATACCAGCAATTACAGAATGCAGCATGTTGCCCAAATGATAACGAATGTATCCACCGTTTTGGACTTTCAATAATTCAAGATAATCTGCGGGAAGTTTATAGCCTATTTTTGATTCTGCTTCCTTGATGATTTCGTCCGTTAAGGCAGGTTGAACATAAGGTAAATACTTGGGTACGCTCCATATTTGTTGGAAAATTATCGGATTATCCTCCATTGGTACTGTTTAAATTTTTAGAACAAATACTAGTAGCTAGTCAGGAATGAGTTTTATATAGAAAAAGATAGGTTTGCTTAGTTCTACTTTGGCACTTTAAGTAATTATCGTTCTTTTAGAATTTTCTCCAACTCCTCGTCCTCATTAGGATTATTAATTATTTCATCGTTACTAAACTCAGGCATAGCAACTGGATGGTTGCTATGCCCAAATTACCTAACCTCTACACCGCATGCCCATTCCCTTTCTTCGCTTTCTTTTCATTCTGCTTTTTCATCTCTTCTCCTAACTGATGCGAAGCCGCAAAACTTGACACTAAGTTTGTCAACATATCCGCGCCCGCAGACGGAGCATTTGGCATCATAATTAAGTTACTATTCACGTTTTCGCCCATCGACTGCAAAGTGTCATAATGCTGCGTCACGACAATCAATGCCGAGGCTTCCTGCGAGTTGATACCCACTTGATTCAACACCTCTACACTCTCCTCCAAACCCTTTGCAATCTCACGACGCTGGTCAGCAATACCCTGACCTTGTAGACGCTTGCTTTCCGCTTCTGCCCGTGCTTTCGCTACAATACGGATGCGTTCTGCTTCTCCTTCAAACTCCGCTGCGGTCTTCTCCCGTTCTGCCGCATTAATTCGGTTCATCGCGTTTTTCACTGCCTTATCAGGGTCAATATCTGTCACCAATGCCTTTACGATTTTGTAACCATAATCGTTCATGGCTTGCTGCAATTCGTTCATAATTGCCAATGCAATATCGTCTTTACGGACAAATACATCATCCAAACGCATTTTGGGTACTTCTGCCCGTACGACGTCAAAAATGTAAGAAGTAATTTGCTCGTAAGGATTCTCTAATTTGTAAAACGCATCGTAAACCGCCTCTGGAATTATCCGAAACTGCACCGATACTCGAATGCCGACGAATACATCATCTTTCGTTTTGGTTTCTACAGGTACGTCTAATTGTTGGGTTTTCAAACTCACTCGACCCGCAATTCTATCTACAAACGGAATTTTGAATTGTAAACCCGATTGACGGATACTCTGGAATTTACCCAACCGTTCGACAATTGCGCCAGACTGTTGTTTTACGGTAAAAAGTCCCATACCTATTATAATAAACAGGAAAAATAAAATTGGAATTAATGCAACACTCATTGTATAATTGTTTTAGACGGCGCATGGTAAACAGCGCACGGGACACGGTGGATTCCGTGAGTTTGTTGATACGCAGCTTCTTGAAACGCCTTGGTTTAATAACAGTATTTAATATTAGATGATTTGAATTAAGTACCACGCGGCACTTAGAACGCGAACTAAATAAAAGCCGATTCTTGACAGGATTTTTTGTCCATATTTTTCACTTTAAAACCCTGAAAATATCAACATTTATGCAGGTTTCAAAGCAAAAACTATGAACAAACGCTCACTATCAAGAATCTGCATTTATTTAATTCGCGTTCCTTATCACCTTTTTGGAAACTAAAATTAAGAAAATATTAAGAAAAAACAAGGTTGTTTCGCCAAATGCTTGGAAAAAGACGACGAATGTTGAGTTTCTAAAACAAAAAAAGGGCGTGACAAAACTGCCACGCCCTTTTATATATTTTAAAATTAGTCAACATCCGTCAACCGTTTTATTCTAATGCTTCAACACTCGTCGCGTCACCATACCTTCCTCCGTCAAAATCTGTACAAAGTAAACGCCGCTTTCCCAGGCATCTGCATCACCGATAGCGATGACGTGCTGTCCAACACCCAATTGACCTAAGTTTCGAGCTGCTACAACTTTTCCACTTACATCAAAAACGTTCATATTCACTTGATTAGAATTGCCTAAAACAAAGTCGATGCTGAATTTTTCTCGGAAAGGATTCGGGAAAATATTGATTTCGGCAATGCCCGCTTCCAAGGCTTCCGTACCATTGATACAGCCCGTTTTAATTTCTTCTTCTAAATAATCGCCCAACGCATTTTCACAGATAGACCGCACGCGCACGTCATAATCCGTGCACAATTCCAATCCAACAATCGTATAATTCGGGTCAACCACTGATACTACATCCCAATCATCTGTCGAACCTGTTGCTCGCCAATTGACTTCATAACTCAACGCATTACCCAATTGTGACCACTCCAATTCTATGGTCGATAGGGTAGGCGTTATTGCCAAATCCAATGGTGGCGCACATGGAATCACTGGTCGGAAAAACGCCGTAATCACCTCACCGTTACTCGCCAATTGCAAATCAATCAATTGCGCAAATTGGTCAGGATTAAAAGAGTTTGAGTCCACTTCCCAATGGTCTAACTCCCACTCTGGGTCGGGTACTGCTTCAAACGAAAGCGTTGTTCCACTAAAATAATCTCCTTCAAATGGATAGGTTTGTGGCACAAAAGTGTTGACACGAACCGCATTAGGGGAATCGTCAGGAACGATATTAACCGTTACTCCAAATGGACCTTCGACATCATAGCAATCTACAATTCCCGTATCAATGAATTGACAACGACTCAGGATAAAATCCCGTAATTCCTGCACATTTCCTTCCCATGTCGCATAGTTTCCACCCCAACGGTCAATTTGCCCTTGCATCTCTGGTTCAATGCGGTTAATCATGCTATCCAATAAAAATATCATATAATCGCAAGACAAAAATGAGTTGTTCATATCCGCATAGCGATTGACATATAACGAATGAAAATCATCACTTTCCAATAAAGAGGTAATCAAATCTACGTGCCCTTCAGGGTCAGAACCTGGAGGCAATATTTCATTGTCACAAGGATCCGCTTGCGGCGAATCATTAGGAATAGAGGTATAATTAATATAGTGTCCAAATGTTGCATCCATATCCCACAGGGCATAGCGCCATTTTTGTGCCTCTCCCTCAGGGTTGTTTCCACGCCACCACGCAGTATTCCAATTCAACCAGTCCTTACATACCACATGCGTGTTCAAAATCATATAATCCACCAAACTGGTCATGTTCAATTCGCTGGCTGCCTGGTCGTAATTGGCTTGGTCAGCCATACTATTGCTTGTAATAAAATTATGCAAATTATCCCATTCCGCACGGCTACCATATTCTTCCCAAGTACCGCCCCAGGTTTTTAGAAAATCCAACCATTTTTCACCTTGATTAAAATAGCGGTTGGTGTAATCCGGGTCATCCACTTTTTCACGCATTTCATAAACACCCCAATATTCTCCATTTAAATATAAAATACATGGCTCCCAAGTCCGCTCGTCCATTTCCATATCTGCGTATTGCGAAAGCATGTGAACGTAAGCATCCCGTATATGTGCGCCATCTTCAAATGGATAATTATCATTTGCTCCTGCTTTTAACATCAATCGCTGATATCTGCCTCGGTCACGGGTTGGAAAAATATCCGCATCCAACGAACTGGTATAGCCCATGGCATCTCGTGTAATATAATCTACCCCTCGTTGCGGATAGGCCCAACTATCATTACCGTGTTTATTGTAATCACCATAAGCTTCGTCCCACAGTTGTTGGTCTTCGCCAAATAATTCAAACGAACCAATTGGGTCAAATTGCTGTCCTGCAAACAAATCGGCTAAATCTGTTCCTGCAACTGATACTACTGGAACGGAATGCGTCACATCTATAAAATAAGTATTCGCTTCTGTAAAACTCGGCGGTACTTGTGCATTATTACTATATGCTCTTGCTTTAATCACCGTAATGTCCGATACAGTGATTGGATTGGTGTAAAGTGTCGAACTTTGCGTTGGTTCAGAACCATCTGTTGTATAATAAATGTCTTCGTCAGCCGCAGCTGTCATACCAACCGTTACCGACCCGGTATAAAAACCCGCTTCCAAACTCAATACCGGCTTGGTTGCATATTCTTCAAACGCACCACCATTCGAGCCGCCTGGACTTGGATTTAAAAATATCCCCCAGCTTGCGTCGCCATCAGTCACTCGACCTCGCGAATGGTTAACTTGGGTTGGGTTCGTCATTTGAATCGCATCCAATAATACTTCATTCGGGTCAGTTAAAACCAGCCATTCTTGCTTTGTTTGTGTCAACTTAAAACCACCGTGAATTGTTCCACCTGCCACCAAATCGCGGTCAGATAAAAATATCAACAACTGTTGACCAGGGTCAATTGACACGCCTGCTGGAAATGCCCATTTCAACGGATTGTCGATGTTGTCACTCAACCAATAGCCTTCTAAATCGACTGTATTGGCTCCTGCGTTATACAGCTCTACCCAATCTTCGGTTTCCCCAAAATTGTCTAAAATACCGGTATAATTAGAAGCAGAAAATTCATTAATGATTACTTGTGCTTGCAATCCTGTGGCAAACAAAGCGGCGATAAAAACAGAAAAGTAAATCTTCATTCTCATGTTTTGCTGATTTTTTATAAACTTTATTCTAAAACTTTTCGAGAAGGAACGCGAAATTAAGAATCTGAGGTTATTGGTTTTGCGTTCCTAATGATTCATAACCATGAAAGGCGATACACTAAATGTGTGGTAAAACTAATAAAATGGAAAGGATTTCGTTTTAGAATTATTCAACATTCGAAGGATTTGTCGGATGTTAATTAAATTAATCGCTTGTAAATTGAACATCACCTGTTTTTCGGGGTAGATTTGTATTTATTGGAGGTCGAAAATTTGCAATTTTCTCCCTCCTTAAAAACCAAAGAAA
>CAYUNA010000331.1:0-5612 GCA_964445895.1 uncultured Saprospiraceae bacterium
GCAAAACCGATTTTTCCAATTAAAATGAAGGCTATAAAAAGTAATAATTTTTTCATTTTAAAATGGTTGGGTATTTGGGGTTTATTAATATAAAGTAAGCGTTACTTTCAAAGTAACGCTTACTTTATATTAATAAATCCCAAATACAATTTAACGAACAATAGTCACTGACCCTGTCAATACAATATTGTCTTCATTATTCAAACTAACGACATAATAGTAAGCACCAGCAAGTAAGTCATTCCCGTTATCATCTGTCCCCTGCCAATCATTATTATAGCCAGTTGTATCAAAAACTAAATTTCCCCAACGATTGTAAATTTTAATTTCATTATCAGGGAAGTTTTGAATATCGACAATCTCCCAAATATCATTTACCCCATCGCCATTTGGTGAGATGGTATTGTAAATTGTTGGGCGACAAGCCTCTCCAATTTCACCTCTATTGGAAAAGGTACAGCCATTAGCGTCTGTGACAGTCAAGTCAAAATTACCTCGTTGTACATTTGAAATCGAATTGGTCGTTGCGTCGTTTGACCATTGGTAAGTATAAGGTGCAGTGCCTCCCGTAACCGACGAAATCACTTGCCCATCCTGGCTATCTGCACAAGTCACACTGGTAATTGCAAATTCGATAGACAAGTCATTTTCTGGCTCTGCTATGGTTACAGAATTGGTTGCTTCACAGCCATCTACATCTACGACAGTATAGGCATAATCACCAGCTTGTAGCAAATTATTTTCGAGTGAAGAAGTTCCGTTTGACCAAGCAACTGTATAAGGTGCAGTGCCATTACTGGGTTCTAAGATAATACTTCCCGTACTTTGACCTTTACAACCAACATCAGATATTGTTGGGTTGATTCCAAAAGCCAGTTCTGTTACTAAAAAGGTAACGGACTCAGATACATCACACAAATTATTGGTAACGGTCAAAGTTGCTTGTTTGTTACCAGTTGCGGTAAAAGAAATATCCATTGGATTGGGCGAATTGGATGTCTGAGGTAAAGCATCTGCTCCAAAATCCCAATTGAAAGTCGTTGAATTTATATCTGCATTTCCAACGTAAAAGAAGGAATAAGTAGTACCACAGGTGGACTCTGCGGGTTCAAAATCGAAGGCAGCAACGTCCACACAATCGGGATGAATGCCACTGGGTTGCTGGAAACCTTGCAAGACGACTTGACCATCTGGACCAACCAATGTTGTACAGCCAGGACATTGCCCATATGTGGACAACAAAGTGTTGCCATCACTTCCCGTTTGGGTTGCGCCGACGGAGCAAATGGTACTTCTGGCTATGGATTGCGCTTGGAGCGAAAAGGTAGCTAAACTCCCCAAAGCAATCATTATAATAAATGCTATGTTTTTCATGGAAATTGATTTTAATTTTAAAAAATTTAAATAAGCGCGCTTTTCACTTATAAAAAAGCGATACATCTTTTTAAAATAAAATCAATTATTCGGATCAAGCATTATCGAGTTTCTATCCAGCAAGTAGCCGGTCAAAATCAAATCAATTTCTCCAAATGGATTTGGAATTGCCTGGATATCTGTTTCTTCTGGAAAACTCATAATTCGAGTTCCACGCGTAAAACTTGGACTTAAAAAAGTCATATCCACACCGTTTACACGAAGACGACCTGGTTGGTCATTTTTCAAACCACTTTTGATAAACAATACTTTGCCAGCAGGCACTTGATACGTATTAATGTCGGTAATGAAATCTAAAATAATCGGTTCAATTGCAGCAGTTGTATCAACTAACATTCCTGTACACATGCAATTATTAATTGTTACTCCTTCTCCAAAAACAGGCATATTAGGCGTGGTTGGATGAAAAATAGAAGGAGCAGGTCCTACATTGGTAATTTCCATGGTAGAATTACCTGCTGTTATCCAAAATACTTTACCGTTGGGAACAGTAAAAGTCCCTGTCGTCTCCAAAATATGATTCCCTGCAATACCTTGTGGAAAATCAGAAGAACTACCAGGTGCATCAAAGCCCGTACCGCCCATCAAATTAACTGCAGTATTGCTACCTGAAAGTGTTAAAATACCTCCATCGTAGCTTAATTCTTGTAACTCATTTTCATCGTCTAAGTCATTATCTTCTGGGAGGTAAATCCCACCACCGCCGTTACTACTTGGAGCGACAGTTCCATCTGAATTCAACAAAACCAGCGTATCGTTGACAATGCCCAAAGATTGCAACTCGTTTGTATTGCTTACATCAAATTCAATGCCCGCGCCATTCGGTGTGCCATCTGCGTTTAACAAAACTAACTCACCCAATTGTATACCCAATGTTTGTAATTCATTGGTAGAGCTTTCGTCAAAAGGAACAGTACTTCCCGTCAAGTTTCCATCTTGATTTACCAATGCCAATTCACCATTGATAGACATCAATGATTGGATTTCATTCGTGTTGCTGTCATCAATCGCGCCACCATTAGTAATTAATTGTACAGGGTCTCCAACAGTTGTTCCGTCAGGTGCCAACAAAGACAATGTACCATTCATATAGGTAATTGTTTGCAATTCATTGGTTGGGTCTTCATCCAAACCGCCACCACCAGGAGTAGTAATAGCAACAGGGTCTCCGGTAGGTGTTCCATCGGGTGCAAGGAGTGTTAGTTCGCCATTATCG
This sequence comes from uncultured Saprospiraceae bacterium, assembly GCA_964445895.1. GTDB lineage: Bacteria > Bacteroidota > Bacteroidia > Chitinophagales > Saprospiraceae > CAYUNA01. The sequence goes on from CAYUNA010000331.1 coordinate 2,651, forward strand.
AAAGAAAGTGTTTGTATTTCATTAGTTGGGTCTTCATCCAAACCAGCAGCAACAAGGGCATCAACTAAATCAACAGGGTCTCCAGTAGGTGTTCCATCAGGTGCGAGGAGTGTGAGTTCGCCGTCTTGTAGGGAGAGTGTTTGTATTTCGTTGCTATCATCTAAGTCATTATCGCCAGCGACTTCCATTGCGACGTCTGCCATTGCTGCGGTTTCTGCGCGACTTGAAGCATTTGCATAGAGGGAGTAGGGGACAGAAAGCATTTGGGAAGTACCCATTAATTGATAGACTTGTCCACCAGTAGCGTCCATTTCTATTTTTAGCCAAAAAGTACCTGTACCCCATTCAATATCAGAGAAAGCCGTTTGATTACCATTTACGAAAGTACCTGCTCCAATATCAATTGTAAACAAACCAAAGGCATCTGTAACTACAGAATGTGTCTCTGCCCACTCAGGTAAAGCTCCAGGGCTGCCTTTAACAACAGAAGCGCGAATGCTAATTGGTTGGGAAATTAAATCTGCACCCATCGCATCTTTAGCCGCAGCTTGGTAGCAGATTTTTTGGGGTGCCTGCGCAAATAATACAGCAGTAAATAGCACCATGAAGGTGTTCAATAGTAGGGACTTTTTCATAGTTGAAAAATTACTTAAATCGGTTATAAAATGTTTAAAATGCCAGCCGGACACTTTAGGAACGTCACAGTTTTCGAAAAAATAGGAGCGATTCCACTGACGATGTTTTTCAAAAATGAAATAAAAAAACATCCTCAGTAATGATCCACTGAAAGTTTAATAATTGCCAGTAAATGTTTCTCAAGAATTACGTTTGCTCAAAGGTTTAAAGAATATCAAACCTCTTAACTTAAATGTTCATGGATAGGAATAATAAATTGTGACTCAGTTTTTTATTCAAAACTGAATGAAAGTCTATACTTTTTCTTTTCTTCAAATGATGGAAATCTTTTGAAAGGACAATCTTTCAAAAATTAGGTTGGATTATAAAATGTTCAAAATATGTTTTTGTCTAACTAGGAAATATGGAGGTTAGTACCTTAAAAATGTGCTTTCTTCTCTTGCTTATATTGAATTAAATGCAAATATATTCTCTAATCAGGAGAAAAAGAAAAATTTCACATTTTAATTTTTAATAATCTGAATATTTTTTTAATATGTTTGCTGGATTTTCATTTTTTGGAATGACTTTTTCTTAGCGTATGTATTAAGGTAATTTAGAATTTGAACTAAAATGAATAACGAAAAGTTATTGGTTTCATCGTTTTAAATTTAATCTTTTCCATTTCTTTTTAACAAAATTGTATTTTTGCGGCATGAAAAACAATCTCAAACTTTACAACTCCTTAACTCGGCAAAAAGAGGCATTTCAACCTATCCATGAAGGACACATTGGAATGTACGTTTGTGGTCCTACTGTTTACAGCGATGTTCACATAGGAAATTGCCGCACTTTTGTTAGTTTTGACACTATATATAGGTATCTTTTACACAGCGGATTTAAAGTACGATATGTGCGCAACATTACGGATGTTGGGCACTTGGAAGGCGACGCAGATTCTGATGCAGAAGATAAAATTGCTAAAAAAGCAAGACTTGAACAGCTTGAGCCAATGGAAATTGTTCAAAAATATATGAATGGTTTTCATGATATGATGGCTTTGTTTAATACTTTGAAACCATCTATTGAACCGCGTGCGACGGGACACATTCCTGAGCAAATCGAAATGGTGCAGGAGATTATTGACAATGGCTTTGCTTATGTCAAAAACGGCTCAGTTTATTTCGATACGTTGAAATTCGCGGAAGCAAAAGGAGTCTATGGAAAGTTATCTGGTAGAAAAATCGAAGACTTAATATCTGAATCTCGTGATAATTTGAAAAATCAAAGTGAGAAGAATCATCCTTCCGATTTTGCGATTTGGATAAAGGCTGCTCCAGAGCATATCATGCGCTGGAATTCGCCCTGGTCAGTGGGCTTCCCAGGTTGGCACTTAGAATGCTCAGTGATGAGTACTAAATATTTGGGTAAAACTTTTGACATTCATGGTGGTGGAAATGATTTAAAATTTCCGCATCACGAAAATGAAGTGGCGCAAAATTACGGCTCCTGCGATTGCGCTCCTGCCAACTATTGGCTGCACACAAATATGCTATTGATGAATGGCAAAAAAATGTCGAAAAGTGACAATAATAGCATCACCCCAGAGCAATTGTTAACGGGTGATAGTGAGCATATTTCTAAAGCTTACACGCCAATGGTGTTGCGGTTTTTTATGTTACAAAGTTATTATCGTAAGACATTAGATTTGACAGATAAAGCACTTTTAGCTGCTGAAACGGGTTATAAACGCTTGATGGAATCTAATCAGGTTTTACAAAATTTGGTGCATCCGGGCAATGGCCGTGCAGGTGATTTGGATAAAGAAATCAATACTTTAATTGATGAAGCTTACGCCAATATGGACGATGACTTCAATACGCCTCGTGCCTTAGCAAGTTTATTTGAATTGGTATCCAAATCCAATTCTTTAAAAGGCGGTCAATTGTCTTTCAATGACATCACCGCAGAAACTTTAACACGTTTGCAATCGACATTCACGACTTTCATTTTTGACATTTTAGGACTAAAAGATGAAACACAAGCGGCAGGGAGTGGTGATGGTAAAAACGTAGTAAATGGCTTGATGGATATGATTTTGGACATGCGTGTTCAAGCACGAACCAATAAGGATTGGGGGACTTCCGATAAAATTCGCGACGGGCTGAAAGCTTTAGATATTCAAGTGAAAGACGGGAAGGATGGCGCGACCTGGACGATTAATTAGTTTTGTGTTTGTCTAAGTATTTAATCAATTTCGCCTCTAACCTACACTCGAAAAATGGCCTTAGCCATTTTTCGAAAACTCAAAATGACTTTTTACACAGTGTCCTACATACCATGTAAC
>CAYUNA010000332.1:0-5599 GCA_964445895.1 uncultured Saprospiraceae bacterium
GTCATCAATCCAGCACGGATATTTTTTCTGATAAGGTAAATCCTTCTCCTTGTATATTTATCAAATAGACGCCGCTTGATAAATTACCGGCATCCCATTTCACTTGATGATAGCCTGAAAGATACAATTCATTATCAACGATAGTTTTGACCAATCGCCCTTGTAAATCAAGTACTTGTACTTTAATTTGACTACGATTTGCCAAACTAAAACCTGCAATCACTTCATCACCCGTTGGATTTGGAAAAACAGGATACATTTTATTCTCTGGTGTCACCAAGTTAAAGTCACCCGCTGTTGGTGTCAGATTTTCATCAAAAATAACGTCCTCATCGCCTTCGGCATACGGTACAAAGGAGATAGGTAAATAATACATTTCATCCGTTGTTTGCTCACCCCACGAGACGAATTGTGGCGGATTATTTGGATTCAATGGATTCTCTGCGGTGTTGTCATAAGTGGCATAAGCATGGATTTGCGACCCAGGTTCTGCAATCACGAATTTTTTAAACCAATAGCTACCTTGCCAATTAAAATCCCATTCTGGAATAGAAACCAAATTAGTTGTATCACCTTGAGGATTAATCAGCAGCACCGTCCAATCTTGTCCCAATAAGTGCATGTGTGGCGCAACGCCCATAATACTGGCTTTTATGGGAACATTATAAACTCCGTGAAAAGTCTTGACGGTATTGGCTGGCATCGTGAACGGCCCGTTGGTTAGTGTTCCAAAAAATGGCAGCATAACGTGCTGTTGGACATATCGCTCGACGGGTTCATCTTTATAAAAAATATTAATAGAACTCGAATCTATTTCATTAGTCGGAAATGGTGCATAATGCATCTGCACTAACAAATCTGAACCTGCAGGTAGCAATTGTCCCAACCCATTTTGGAAAAAACGTGGGCGTTGTCCCGGCACATATCCCGGAAACTGCGTATCAAAAACGCCATCAACTCCGAAACCTCCAAAACCATCATAACCATACTCTGGTGTAGCATCGTCTAATGCTTGTCCTTCGCCCGAATCATCATAGGCAACCAAAGCGTGGTGGACAATTTTTGAATTGCCAGGACGCACCTCTACTGCCGCAATTTCTTTATCTTCTGTCAAACCTGTTGGTAATACAAATACTCGATAATTATCCGTCATATTCCCTTGATGTTCAAAGCTTTCTGTAAAAGATAGCACCAAATCAGGCGTGCCCAAAGCAGAACCCTCAGGGAAGTTGGGCACTGGCGGCGCAAGACTTGGGTCACCTTGCGGCGCACCGTCATCTGCCCAATCAGCAATCATTTGAATCTCATCATCCGTCAAATATCGCTCGCCTAAAAACGAGGAAAAATCCCGGTCAGGCTTCCATGGCGGCATGTACCGAATGCCCGTTACATACTTAATCATGTTGGCATATGCTGCCACATCTTCGTAAGTTTCCAGTGCAAATGGCGCAATTTCACCTTGGCGGTGGCAGGTTGTACAATTTTCGTAAATGATGGGAGCGATGTGTTCGCTAAAGTTGATTTGAGCGTTGAGCGTTTGGAAAGATAGAAAAAATCCAAACGTGAGCATGGTAATTATCTTTTTCATAAAGTATGGTATTTTTTTGAATGGTAAATTTAAGGAAAAAAATGGAAACTGCTTTAGTTTGATAGTGCATGTAGTGTTTTTTTTAAGGGACAAAAAAGGACATCACCTTAAATTATGGACTCAGCCTTGTTTTAAAAACACTAATAATGATAATTGTAAAAAAGAGCACTGGAATCGCATAATTATAAATTGCCCACAACACAAAAATCACCCAAATTGCGACCAAACCAATGATAAACAGACGGTTTCGTTTTTCTGCTACTTTTGCTTGTTCTTTGCGTTTTGTCAATTCTAACTTCCGTTCTTCCTTTTCAATTTGAGCAATTCTAAACGATTCTTCCGCTTTTTCTTTGTGTTTTTTTCTTGCATTTAATAGTTCGCCGAAAGGCATTTTTTCTTTGCCATAAAAATCACCACCAAACATGATGGGTGGTTCATAATCGGGATTATATTCCTTTATTTTTAAAATAATTTGGTCTAACTCTAACGCTGAAAACGAAGGTGCGCCCGTGATGCGGGAGACAAACTCATATTTATTTAAAAACAAGTCATTGATTTTATAGTCAAACCAATTTTCCTTTTTTTGACCATAAAAATGTGCGACTAATTCTTTTAAAAAGAAGACATCTTTAGAGAGTGCATAGCAAAATTTTAAACAATAAATATAAAAACTGATGGACTTGAATTTATCGTAATCATGAACGTCTTCCATGCGCAGGAAGTCCAGTTTTTTTAGCAAAAAGTGATAAAGATGATAACCTATTGCCAAACGAATGGGAGCGGTAAAGTCCTCATTTTCAATATAATCTGCTCGTTCTAAATAACTTAGTAATTCTGGACCATCTTGTTTTAAAATGATTTCTTTTGGTGAATCAAAATAAGTGCAATAAGCCGCAAATACCCAAACTTGTGCTGTTGTTTCACTGATTTCAAACGCTTGACCGCACTTGATTTTGGCTTGATAATATGCTCCATTTTCTAAATGTTCCGCTATTTGAAATAGCAATACACTAAACCGATATTGGTCAACTTCTGGAACATTATTGTATTCTGTAGATAAAATTGAGGAAGGATTCCATTCAAAATATCGGGCTTGACAATTCGGACAAACTACTTCGCCTTCAACACCAATAATAGTTGGATTATTAGAGCAATGAGGACAATTTATTTTCGCATTTTCCAACGCAATCGGCTGGACAATTTGCACAACTCGGCCCGCTACTTTTCGACCAACATTGGAGATTCCCGCTGTGATTTGACGTGGATTATTGAAAGTGTTTTTTAATCTCATTTAGGGAATTCCGTATAGTGTTTTTATCATAAGGAATGAATTATTAAATAAAATTACAATATGTATTCCGAATAAACAAGAAAATCATGGTGATTTTTAAAATCACCATGATTTTATATTTTTTAAAAATCAAAATCCATCCGCACCGCTACATTTGCCGGCGCTTGTAACTGTCCTGGACGAGAGACGTATTCTTCATTGGTGATGTTGTTGCCAATAACGGATAGCTTCCAAAAATCGGTAATTTCATAAGATGCCCGCGCACTTAAAATCAAATTTCCATGGTCATTCTGTCGCCGCCATTCGCCGATAGAACCCGAGGCAATTAACAATTCCAGGACATTATCAATATTGACCATTTTGCTGTTATAAATTGCGCCAAAGCCGACTGCGAATTTTTTATGAGTCATTTGAATGTCCATTTTCGCGCTGTGTTTGTTACGATATTTTAGGATGTTTTGACAATTTAAGAATAACGTATCACCAATACCATTGCAAATTGAAGAATTCCAAGCGTTATTATAAGCTTCTGTTCCTGATTCTGCATTGCGGTCAAACTCTTTAAATTTAGGGTCTAAATAAGTATAACCTGCCAAGAAATCCGTTTGGATGCCAAACAATTCGCCTGTACCAACGAGGCTAATTTCCATTCCTCTAATCTTTGTATCGCCAATGTTTTGAGATTTAAATGCGCCTAATAAATTGCCATTGACCACATTAAATTCCATCATGTCTTCATACTCCGACCAGAAAAAAGCGACATCGACAAAACCGTTTAAATTCGAAACTTTATACCCTTGCTTTACGGCAATTTCAGCCGTCCAACCTGTTTCAGATTCCAGGGCTAAATTGGGTTCGATATTCGTGCCACCAAACGAAGTGGAGATGAATTTTTCAGCGATAGTCGGAAAGCGATATCCTTGCCCCCAGGAAGCACGAAGGAAGGTGAAGTCGGCTGCTTTATAATTCGCACCCAAGCGAAAAACTGGCTTACTTTCTGTAATTTTTCCACCAATCAACGTATCAATTAGATTAATTTCTGGATATTCCAAAATCTCAGGACGCTCGATTTCATTACGTTCTACACGCACGCCGCCCGATAAATTAAGCTTGTCGCCCATTTTTTTATCCAACTGCAAATATGCCGCATAGTTGTTTGATTTAAAATCATGATTGCCATACAACGGTGCTTTGACATTGGAATGGGTCAAAACCAAACCAGTCGTCGCAATCAGATTCATGCCTGTAAAATTCTTTTGAAATTGATACTCTCCGTAATACAGTCTTGCCGTGTTAGATTGGTCACCAGCCGCTGCATTATTGTTGTCATTTCCAGTGTTGTAAAAGCGACCTTTTAAAACGTGTTTGTTGTCGTGATTGTCAAAATAAGTGATGCGTGGGTCAATGTTGAATCGAGTACTCTCTGATTCCGAACGCGTTGATTCTGAAGGTTCACGAAGGTTAAATAAATCTTCGGTTGCATCTTCTTGCCAATAAAACCAGCTACTGCCTTTTGTTCTAATATAATTAGTATTCAAACTAATGTTAAAACGGTCAGTGAAGCGATATCGGAAATTTCCATTCATTCGTCCTCGCTTGCCATCAGCATAACGATTGTGGCTTTTATTGTCAGAATAAAAACCACCAACAACCATGTCCAATTTACCAATTTTACGTTTATGCGACACGCTTCCGCCCACCTGATATGGATGGTCATCGCCCCACCAGGCAGTTTCTTTTCGAGCAGGATTTAACGTATAATTATAGTAAGGAGAAAATTTAGTTTCAGGCTTTGACTTGGCGTAAGCGGTACGTGCATTGACGACACCATTCAACGCAGATGAACCATAGAGTGCTGAGGCTGCCCCTTTGATAACTTCAATTTGTTCCAGGTTTTCAAATGGTACATCCGACCATTGTGGCACACCAGAATCCGCTTGTAAAAACGGAATATCATCAATCAATAACAAAACCCGACTTCCAGCACCATACGAAAAGCCCGAACCTCCACGAATATTGGCTTGGTCACCAACAAAACTCAGTCCAGGAACTTTATCCAATACTCCTTTGATGCTATTGGCATTGGTACGTTCCAATAAGGCAGGCTTCAAAACCTCCATAGAAACGGTGACCTCACTCAATGGTTTTTCAAATTTTCCACTGGTAACGGTGGCGGTATTTAAGAGCGTTGCTTCTTCGGCAAGGCTAATATCAAGCGTTCTTTTTTCACCAGCTTGTAAAGTGACGGAGACGGTTTTCATTTCATAACCGATGTAATTAAACTCAATTACGTGGTCGCCTGCGGGTAAATTGAATTGATATTTTCCATCCAAATCTGCTGTTGTGCCCGTCACACCAGATTGCACAGTGGCGGTGAAAAGTCCTTCATCAGAAGTAGCATCTTTGATGAATCCTGAAATAGTTGCGTTTTGCGCGATGAGGTTAGCCGAACAAAAAAGGGCCAACAAGGCAGTACAAAATTTAGTCATACTTTTAAAAGTTTAAATTGATATTTTATTCTAAATAGTGTATTGGTGTATTCAAAAAAGTGCTCGCGTGGAGTTGTGAAAAAATCAAGTTATTAGGGGCTGTATCAAAAGGCAATTTTTCTCGTTTAGAGAAACATTAAATTCTGAAGACGGAGCAAAAACCGTATTTTTTCTTAAAAAAAATTACGGTTTTTGCTCCGTCTAAAAAAAGAACACTTCGGAGTGCGCTTG
>CAYUNA010000333.1:0-5594 GCA_964445895.1 uncultured Saprospiraceae bacterium
GCAAAATCCCACGCACCGCGTCCATACGTACCAAAGCGAACGGTGTTGAAAATTTCTAAATACTCAACTGACCAGTAGGTCTGCGTTGGTGCGCACAAGCCAGACATATCGTACCATTGTTCATCGTCAAAAAGATAAACAAACGGGCCAGCTTCGGTCGCTGCAAAAAGTAGCGTTTCATCGGCGTTGGCAGTGATTTCAAAAACTAAAGTGGAAGGTAAGCCTTCGCTAAATTCCTGAAACGAAACACCGCCGTCGGTTGAGCGAAAAATTGGGGCATTGGAGTAGCCACTACCGCCGAGATAAACAGTGTTTTCGTCATTGCGAGAAGCGAAAATAGTCTGCCCATAAAGCCAATGTCCTTCGTTGACGAAGTTGATGGATTGCTCCCAATTTGCGCCAGCGTCGTTGGAGTAGAAAAAGCGTCCGTTCGTCGTTGCGCCATAAAATTTATCATTATTGATTGGGGAATATTCCATCGCTGATAATTCACCACCTGCGGAGTTGGATTTGAAATCAAAATCAAATTGTGTCGCTGTAATATTATTATTCGGTTCTGCCGTCAATTTCAGCATAAATGACCCGTCTCCACCATCTTTATTGCCACCTGCCATATAAATAGATTGGTCATTATTAATAGGACTTTCCATCAACGGTGGCAACCAAACGGACTCATCTTCTGAGTCTAAATTATACCAGGAAGTCGGCGTCCCAGCCAAAGCATTTCGATAAAAACTAACGTCACCACCTGGGTAAACCGTCCACAAATCTTGTCCTGAATTGGAGAAAACAATATGTCCGTAATCCCCCGAAATCACTTGGTCAAAATTGGCAATGTCGGTATCGTAAGTATCACCCATTTGAAAGCCCTGGTCTTGCGTGCCCGCAAACATCACATAAGGGTTAATTGGGCTACTTTTGACGCTATAATATTGACTGACGTTTAGACCTTGCATTCCAATATTAGTCGATTCAAAAAGGTTATTATAGGACACATTTAAGCCACCGTGATTGCTAATTAATAAAAAATCTTCACCACTTGCCGTTTGAAATTCATTAAAAGCCATCATATCAGCGTGCATTTTCGTTAATGGAAAATCGTAGTATTCCCACCATTCATTGACCAAAGTCCAGGTTTGTCCACCGTCGGCACTACGGTGTGCGTTGACTTCTCCGTAGAATAAATTTTCAGGATTAGAAGGAGAAACATATACGCCGACAGACCAGGGATTGGTGTCAATTGTGCCACGCATTTCCCATGTTTCGCCAAAGTTTGTTGTTTTCCAAATTTCTTGATTGCTATTATAAGTGTAAAAAGTCGTAGTTGAATCCACCTGCGTCACTGCTGCATTTGCACGACTATCGTCAAAAATAAATTGGTCAGAATTGCTCAGTTCTTCCAACTCATCTGTTGTTTGATTTATTTTTGAAATGGTCGTTGTTGTGCCTTTTTCAATAAAATAAATATCGTTAGAATGATGCGGTTTCACCATTTTAAAACGGCTAAATTCATTGCTGTTTAGTGTTTTTATACTTTGAAAAGAAACACCTTTATCCGTCGATTTATATAATTTTAAATCAGCCCAATAGTCAGGTTTTGACAATAAATAAATTGAATTTAAACTATCCTCTAAAACAATCGCATCACCAATATTTCCCCAGTTGTCAATAATGTTAATGCCCGTCGAAGCAGTCCAGGTTAGTCCGTCATCGTCAGAATAATGTGGCAATCGTTCAATTGGCGCAAGCAAGCGGCGACCATCTTCAATCGGAATGAACTTTAGTAAGCCGTGAGAAAATCGCAAATTCTGGTTGATAACTTCCCAATTCGACCCATCGCGTGCCCCTCTAAACAAAGAACCACCCGCCGAAAGTGTCCAAATTTTATCTGCTGCGGCATCGTATTCAGTGTCAATTACGCTACCTGCCTGATTGAGGCTACCGCGTTCTTGCCAGGTTCCTGTGATTTTTCCATCAGCAATCGTTTCTGATGCACCGCTACGGCTATCCACGCCTGCTTGACCGTTTCGAACACGAGCGTTATTACGTTTCATTGCTGTGGTTCTTTCAATCGCCCGCCAATTGGTGCCAGGTGCTGCGTTGTGCATTTGTTCAAACCAAGTTTCGCGTTTGATTTGATTATCAGCATCTTCGCCATTTTGATTGATAATAGTATTGGTTGGTTTTGGATATTTATTTTGGGTTTTAGAAAAATAAAAAAAACTGGATATGGCTATTAAAATAGTAAGACTGGCTAAAATATATTTTTTCATATTTAAGTCGTTGTTTTGTTTTTCAAAATAGAAATACAAATTTATCATTTCAAAATATAAATGGAGGATTGTCTCAGTAATAATATGAATAGGCGTATATTCAAAGACAAAAAAAGCGGCAAATTTCTAATTTTCAAAAATTCTCCAATCTTTATACCCAAAAATCTTTCTCCACTCTGTACCTTTGCCAGCAATTTGAAAAAAAAGTTGGTATCGAATATCTGTAATTCTCCTAACCTCCTTTCGATAACCAATAAAATTCAGCACTTTTAACAAGCACAACTCATGCCTTTAGACAAGTCGATTAAATCCGTTTTGATTATTGGAAGTGGCCCAATTATTATTGGTCAAGCCTGCGAATTTGATTATTCAGGTACGCAAGCCGCTCGTTCGTTACGTGAAGAAGGAATTGAGGTTTCCCTCATCAATTCCAACCCCGCAACGATTATGACTGACCCTGTCACTGCTGACCATATTTATTTGTTGCCGTTGACTTGCGAAAGCATTGAACATATTTTGCAAGAACGCCAAATTGATGCAGTACTCTCAACAATGGGAGGACAAACAGCCCTTAATCTAGCAATAGAAGCGGGAAGCCTGGGTATTTGGGAAAAATATAACTGCCGCCTGATTGGAGTAGATTTGGAAGCCATCGAAATCACCGAAAATCGGGAAGCTTTCAAGCAATTGATGATTAAAAAGAACCTCGGAGTTGCCCATTCTTTTATCGCCAATTCCTTCCTGGAAGGAAAAGATGCAGCACAAAAAATTGGTTATCCTTTAGTGATTAGACCATCCTATACTTTAGGTGGTTTAGGTGGTGGTTTTGTTCACAACGCATCGGAGTTTGATGCAAAATTGAAACGTGGATTGGAAATGTCGCCGACACATGAAGTGTTGGTTGAACAAGCTGTTTTGGGTTGGAAAGAATTTGAGTTGGAACTTTTACGAGATGCAAACGACAACGTGGTGATTATTTGTACCGTAGAAAATCTTGATCCAATGGGGATTCACACGGGTGATAGTATTACCGTTGCCCCTGCGATGACGCTTTCAGATACGGCTTATCAGGAAATGCGGAATCAGTCAATTTTAGCCATGCGTTCACTCGGAAATTTTGCGGGTGGTTGTAATATTCAATTTGCACAAAATCCAGAAACAGAAGAGTTAATCGTTATTGAGATTAATCCACGGGTATCGCGGTCATCTGCTTTAGCGAGTAAAGCGACGGGTTATCCGATTGCAAAAATTGCCGCGAAATTGGCACTCGGCTATACTTTGGATGAATTGAAAAACCAAATTACCAAAACTACCTCAGCCCTTTTCGAACCGACCTTAGATTATGTTATTGTAAAGATGCCACGATGGAACTTCTCGAAATTTCACGGCGCAGACCACCGTTTAGGTTTGCAAATGAAATCCGTAGGAGAAGTGATGGGAATCGGTCGAACCTTTTTGGAAGCATTACAAAAAGCTTGTCAGTCACTTGAAGACAATCGTATGGGCTTGGGTGCAGATAAAAAGGAATGGATTCGAACAGATGATATTTTACGACGATTAGAAGAAGCGAGTGATGACCGAATTTTTAGATTAAAAGATGCACTTCGTTTGGGAATTCCGATGAAAACCATTGAACGATTGACACGGATTGATCCTTGGTTTTTGAAACAAATCAAGCGGTTGGTAAAATATGAGGAGCAAATTCAACGCTTTAATGTTGCGGAAGATATTACAGCTGATTTTATGCGAGAGTTGAAAGAGGTTGGTTATTCAGATGCACAAATTGCATGGTTGCTGCGCATCGAAGAAGACGCAGTTCGCAAACACCGAAAAGCATTAGAAATTCGACGTACTTATAAAATGGTAGATACTTGTGCCGCAGAATTTGAAGCACAGACGCCTTATTTTTACAGTACCTTCGATGGCGAAAATGAAAGTATCCCAACGGAAGGTAAGAAAAAAATTATCGTTCTCGGTGCGGGACCAAACCGTATCGGACAAGGTATTGAATTTGATTATTGCTGCGTTCATGGTTTAATGGCTATCAAAGAAGTCGGTTACGAGTCGATTATGGTCAACTGTAATCCAGAAACAGTTTCAACAGATTTTGACATTGCAGATAAGCTGTACTTTGAACCTGTTTTTTGGGAGCATTTAGAAGAAATTATTGAATTAGAAAAGCCTGAAGGCATCATCGTTCAACTTGGTGGGCAGACCGCTTTGAAACTCGCGGAAACTTTCCATAAACATGGTGTTCCTATTATTGGAACTTCCTTCCCGTCTATGGATTTAGCGGAAGACCGAGGCGCATTTTCTAATTTGTTGAAAGAGTTAGAGATTCCTTATCCTGAATTCGGTACAGCGGTAGATGCTGATGAAGCGTTGAAAGTTGCGCATCGGGTCACTTATCCAGTTTTGGTTCGTCCATCCTATGTATTGGGTGGTCAGCGGATGAGAATCGTGATTAATGACGAAGAATTAGAGAAGCATGTTTTGTCAATTTTCAAGCACTTGCCAGATAATAAAGTCTTAATTGATCAATTCTTAGAGCGAGCAAAAGAAGCGGAAATTGACGTGATTTGCGATGGCGAAGATGTCCACATTATGGGTATCATGGAACACATCGAACCTGCGGGTGTTCACTCGGGTGACTCCGCAGCAGTATTGCCAACGTATAGCCTTTCTGTGGAAGTGGTCAGTAAAATGGTCGAATACGCAGAAAAAATGGCGCGCGCCTTGAAAATTAAAGGTTTAATGAATATTCAATTTGCCATTAAAGACGAGCAAGTTTATGTCATTGAAGCTAATCCACGAGCTTCTCGGACGACGCCGTTTATTGCAAAAGCTTACCAGGTTCCTTATTTGAAGATTGCAACAAAAGTGATGTTAGGAACACATAAATTGAAAGATTTCAATATCGTTCCTAAGCCGCAGGGTTACGCTATTAAAGTACCTGTTTTTAGCTTTGATAAATTTCCAAAAGTAGATAAAAATCTCGGGCCAGAGATGAAATCTACGGGAGAAGCAATTCATTTTATCAAGGACTTGAGTGATCCATTTTTTAGAAAATTAAATAGTCAGCGGTACATGTATTTGACGCGATAGACTGTTTTTCATAAAAGTAAATCATCCCGGATTTTTGAGGTTTCAAAGATTCGGGATTTTTTTTTGAATTGGATATTATTTGACATGCTACTTAGCTAAAGTTTTGTTATGCTTCCTTGAGAATCTTCCCTCGTAGCGGTTCGAAAATTAGACAATGAGCTGAAGATTTTCACCACGAAATATGTCCGCGTTCCTAAAGCGCGTAACATCAATTAA
>CAYUNA010000334.1:0-5541 GCA_964445895.1 uncultured Saprospiraceae bacterium
ATTTATGTGGGTTTCAAAGCAAAAACTATAAACAAACGCTCACTATCAAGAATCTGCATTTATTCAATTCGCGTTCCTAAGAATTTCTTTTAAATGAAAAATTGTTTCGATAGGCATGTCTATTTTAAAATTTGCAAAGATGCTTCTACAAACTCCAGTCGTTCGTTTTTTAGTATGTCATTTTGAAAAAAAATAAAAATAATATCCATTTTTTTGAACTTCCAAAAGCAAATTACTGTAAATGAAATGCAGAAAAAACTTAAGGAACGCGTACTTAATTCGCGTTCCTAATCAACAATTCAACCATTAAATGGCGAAAATTAAACTAAGAGGCAAAGACCTCATTAAGCTCGGTTACCCTGACGGTCATGCGATTGGTATGGCCATCAATATGATATTGAGTAATTACAAACGAAAAACCAAATCGGAAGTCCTGACTTTGTTAAAAGATGTGTTGGATAACCAGGAGAAATATGCGAAAGACCCAATTTTGGGACGCATCGTGCGGGAGCTGAATCCACCTGAAAAAAGTAATAAAGAGATTGATTTGGTGACTAACGTCGAGCCTTACAAAGCCTACGGGGCGCAAGGCATTGAAGCGGGTGCCACCAAGCAGATGGACACTGCCATGCGTTTGCCTATCACGCTTGCGGGCGCATTGATGGCTGACGCGCATCAGGGTTACGGCTTACCAATAGGCGGTGTTTTGGCGACAGAAAACGCAATTATTCCGTATGGTGTTGGGATGGATATTGGCTGTCGAATGTGTTTGACAGTTTATGATTTGCCGCCATCCTTTATTGAACACAATGCTTTTGATTTAAAAAATAAATTGAAAGAAAATACTCGGTTCGGACGTAAAGAATTTGACGTACCGCTGGACGACCCGATTTTTTCAAGATCAGAATTTAAGGAAATTTCCACCGTTCGGCAACTAAAAGGAAAAGCATGGAAGCAGATTGGTTCGTCAGGATCAGGCAATCATTTTGTAGAGTTTGGCGTAGTTGACATCACTGATTCGAATAATGAATTAAACGTGCCTGTCGGTAAGTATTTGGGGCTACTATCTCATTCTGGTTCGCGTGGTTTGGGCGCAAATATCGCTCGACATTATACGAGTATTGCAATGGAAACTTGTCTATTGCCAAAGGAGGCGAAGCATTTGGCGTGGCTAAGTCTCGACTCGCAAGCAGGTCATGAATACTGGCTGGCGATGAATTTAGCGGGTGATTACGCGTCGGCTTGTCACCATCACATTCACCAACGTCTGGGCAAAGTTTTGGGAGAAAAACCGATAGCCACTGTTGAGAATCACCACAATTTTGCGTGGAAAGAAACACTGGCAGATGGGCGCGAAGTTGTTGTGCATCGTAAAGGCGCAACGCCTGCGGGCAAAGGTGTTTTAGGCATCATTCCGGGGTCGATGACTGCGCCCGGATTTATCGTGAGCGGCAAAGGCAATGCAACTTCGATTAACTCGGCTTCACACGGTGCAGGTCGGCTGATGTCGCGCACGAAAGCTCGGAATTCGATTACCCCAAGTGAAATGAAAAAAATATTGAAAAATGAAGGCGTTGAGTTGATTGGGGGTGGCTTGGATGAAGCACCTTTGGCTTATAAAAATATCCATGAAGTGATGAAAGCGCAGACGGATTTAGTGGAGGTATTGGGGACTTTTTTGCCTAAAATAGTGCGAATGGACAAAGCTTGATAGTTGGCAATGTGGAATTTATTCTAATCAATCTTAATGTTAGCGAAATTTAAATGTGTTTTTCGCTGATATTACTTCACTTCAAACCAAATTGAGCTATATTTTTGTCGTGGCAAAAGTCACGTTCCATATTTTACAACTTATTTCAACGAAAAAACGCGCTCTTATTTTATCTTTCCGACCAAAACAGAATGCCTACATCAAAATGGATTTTACCTATTATTGTCGTTGCTCAATTTTGCTGCACTTCGCTGTGGTTTGCGGGTAACGCAGTAATGGGGGATTTGGTCTTAGATTTCTCCTTGACCAAGGACGTTTTAGCACATCTTACCTCTGCGGTTCAGTTTGGATTTATTACCGGAACGCTGGTTTTTGCGGTACTGACTTTGGCAGACCGATTTTCTCCATCAAAGGTGTTTTTTTGCAGCGCATTGGCGGGGGCATTGTTTAATTTAGGTACTATTTTATCGGCTAACACTTTCTTTACTTTGATTGGCTGGCGATTTTTGACGGGATTTTGTTTAGCGGGTATTTATCCTGTAGGAATGAAAATAGCAGCAGATTATTTTCAAAAAGGATTGGGCAAATCATTGGGGTTTTTAGTTGGTGCATTGGTTTTAGGTACGGCATTTCCGCATTTTCTAAAAGCGTTTACAACAGAATTACCCTGGAAAACAGTATTGATTGGTACTTCCTCATTGGCAATTTTAGGTGGCATCTTAATTCTATTGTTTGTCCCTAATGGACCTTTTAGAAAAGCAGGTCAAAAACCTGATTTTACTGCCATTTTTAAAGTGTTTAAAAATAGAAACTTTCGTGCAGCCGCATTTGGATACTTTGGTCACATGTGGGAACTATATGCTTTTTGGGCATTTGTGCCTATTTTAATATTGGAAAAACCGGGAGCAATTACCACTTTTGAAGCTTCTATTTATTCTTTTTTAATTATTGGTTTGGGTAGCTTGTCTTGTGTATTTGGCGGCTACTTTTCACAATGGTTTGGCATTAAAAAAACAGCATTCACGGCACTATTCTTATCTTGTATTTGCTGTCTTTTATCTCCCGTTATGTTGACGTTAGAAAATGAGTGGTTGTTTCTGGCATTTTTAATTTTCTGGGGGTTGGTAGTCATCATGGATTCGCCACTATTTTCAACGTTAGTTGCCCAAAATGCCGTCGCGGAGAACAAAGGAACTGCCCTAACAATTGTGAATTGTATTGGCTTCTCTATAACGATTGTAGCGATTCAACTACTTAATTTTTTATGGCTGAAATGGGGGAGCTATGGAGTTTTTATGGTTCTGGCGATTGGGCCGATTATCGGTTTGGTCGCGTTGTTTTTTAATAAGAAAAATGAGGAGGTTGCTGAGATTTAAACATGCTCTAACCAAAAACCAAACTAAACCAAACCCCATCTCCTGCTTTCACCTGCGCTAGCTTGTTCAAATCTTCTGAAACCACATTTCCAATTCGCCAATAGCCACCCGTCGTCTGGGCATCTCGCATCAAAACAATGGGTTGTCCCGAATTGGTCACTTGAATCGTACCTGGAATAATACCACTGGAAATTAACTCCTGTTTCGAATCAAAGTCAATTAACTTTTCCACCAATTGAATACCCATTCTATTAAAGCGAGGACTGATGGTTTGAATTTTTCCGAAAAAATGGTCAATTATCGCTTTCGGAAATAGCGGAAACTCCGGACCAGGCATCACTCGCACTCGAATTAAATCTGGGAACTTGGGGCGTAATTCTTTTGGATAAACCGTTTTAGAAAAATCCAGTTTTGTTAAAATTTTCAACTGACTCCCCTTTTTTAAAATACTGTCAGGTGTGAGTGTTGCTCCATTTTGAGCTGGAAAACTCGCGCTATTCAACCATTTTTTGACTTGCCAACTTCCTGCAATTGCGAGGTAAGCACGGCAGCCATTTTTAGGTTGATCAAAAGAAAGTATATCACCATTTTTTAATAAAATAGACTGGTACATCGGCAGAGATTGACCATTTATTGTCGCTTGCAAATCTGCGCCCGTCACTGCTATGATGGCTTTGCCTTCTATTTTAAAAATAGGACCAAATAATGTAATTTCCAAAATGGGAGAAGTTACGGGATTTCCCACTAATTCGTTCGCAATTTTAGCAGAAACTTTATCCATCACGCCACCAATGGGTACGCCAAATGCTTGGAAACCAGTACGTCCGGTATCTTGAACAGTAGTTTGTAAACCTGCTTTTTGGCAATGAAAAATGGTGGGTGCAGTCATCATTATTTATGAGTTTTGTCGTATTCTGCTTTTGAAATCGAATAAAACTGAACGACATCTCCTGCCTTCAATAAGAATGGATTGTCTTCATTTTTTAAAAAAATATCTATTGGCGTTTGTCCAATAATTTGCCAACCACCTGGCGCCTCTGATGGATAGATTCCCGTTTGCAAACCCGCTAATCCGACTGAACGGGCAGGTACTTTTCGGCGCGGCGTTGCTTTTCTCGTAACGGCTAATTCTTTTGGTAAACTACCTAAATACGGAAAACCGGGCAGAAAACCCAACATAAAAACATGGTATGTTTGCGCAGTATGCAAGGCAATGATTGTTGAAATCGATAGCCCTGTCTGTTTGCTAACTTCCGTTAAATCTGGAGCAAACTCTTCGTCGTAACAAACAGGAATTTGTAGGGTACGAGTTTTATTTTTGTTAAAATTAGTGTTTTTAGAAATGGTATTTTGTGCTAAATTTAGCCGTTTTAATATCTTGACAATGGTTTGATAATCAGTTTTTTGGACATCAAATCCGACCGTCAGCGAACAATAGGCTGGTATGCAAAATTCTACACCAAAAACCTTTGCTGCTTCGATTTGAGTAGCCATCCAAATGACCGTTTGATTGATGTCAGTAGAAATTTTTTGTTCCAAATTTATCAGTACTGCGCGGTCGCCGTAGGGTAGAAAGTTTATGGTCATTTGCAGATAATTTTCTTTTGTAAAGCCTTTAAAATTGTCAAAGCCGCCACATTATCTCCATGAATGCAAATACTTTGCGCAGCAAGCATCAATATTTTTCCGCTTTCTGATATGACTTGATTCTTCTGTGAAATGGACCAAATTTGTGCCACCGCTTCTTCCGAATTTTCAATTACTGCACCTGTTTTTGAGCGAGACATCAACTGTCCATCATCTGTATACTTTCTATCGCCAAACGCTTCCGCGATGAAAGGAAAGTTCTGTTCTTTCGCCACCTTTTCAGTGATGCTTCCCGCCAAACCCATTAGTTTTAAATTGACATCAATCTCTCGTAAAGCCTCCATTATGGTTAGCGTTTCTTCCTCGTTATTGGCTGCCGAATTGTACAATGCGCCGTGTGGTTTTACATAAGCCAACTGTCCACCTAAGCTTTCTGTCATTCCTTTCACTGCTGCAATTTGATACTTTAAAATTGCTTTCAACTCTGCTTTTTCTAATGTCATTTTTCGACGCCCAAAACCCGCTAAATCAGGGTAGGAGGGATGTGCTCCAATTTTTACATTATGTTTCAGGGCATTTTTAATCGTATTTTCAATATGCAACGGGTCGCCACCATGAAAACCACAAGCAATATTACAAGATTGAATAAAGGGAAACAGTGCTTCGTCATTACCGATTTTAAACTGTCCGTAACTCTCTCCCATGTCGCAATTAATGTCGATATTGGTCATTGATTTTTTTAGGCAAAGCTATGATTTTTCACGGTTCTTAAAAAAAAGAATCTCTTTCTTAGCATTTATCTGACTTCCTTCTTTCTTTTTCTTTTTAATTTCAAAAAAGAAGTTAACTTTATTCCTTTCAAAATAT
>CAYUNA010000335.1:0-5541 GCA_964445895.1 uncultured Saprospiraceae bacterium
GGATAATCTTCGATTACTTGCGCTTTGTTTCCTAAAAATTCAGCCGTATTTGGAAGCAATGAAAAATTGATTTGCGAATAAATCAATCGACCTTGTGTGGACCAGTGTTTGAGTGCGTCGGAATGTAGCGTAGGTGTGCGCAATAATTGCCAAATGACCATGCTTATTTTCTGAAAAATCAAGGGCAAAAACAAGGCATCAAAAACAGTGAATTGACGAAATACGGTAAAGGAGTCTTTTATTTTTATACTAAATTCAGCAGGCTTTTTGAAAAATTGTAGCGCTTTTGGAATATTTAGTACCAATGCGAGTAAAATAGTTAAGCCAAAAGCGACGGGCAGCGGCGCACCAATCCACATTAAGGTAAAAGTAGTCATCGTTTCTACCGCCATGCCGATAAGCAAGGCAATGAAAAATTGTCCAAAGGCTAATTTTTCTTTTTTGAGCAAGGACAAAACGCCAATTCCCAAAAGAAAATCTATGAGTAGATGAAGTATAAATGCAAGAATTGTCATCGAATTATTGTTTTTGCAAGAGATTAATGCCTTGAATGGAAAGCATCATTTTTTGATTAGATTTGGGTGCTTGTGAGGTGATAATGAAAGTTCCAGGAGGTAGTTTTTTTGACTTTTTCCTAAGCTTGTAATCAATGTCTGCCAATTGGTATTTCATAATCAATGGCTGAAAGGAATCTGGCATATTATCTATAATAATGCACTTACTCTGTCCAATTATTGGCTTCGCTTTTTCTATAAATTCGTTGGTGGAAGTGAAGACGGGCATCGTTGTCGGATACTTTTTTTCTACATCTTGGACGCTATTCCAATGGTCATTCATCGTAGTTAAATCAACTCCAATGAAACCGACAATACTACTTATCAACGCAGCTTTTAGCCAAGATTGTTTTAAGCCAAAACGAAGTATCAAAAAGCCGAAGAGAGTAAATAGCAAGACCACCAAAGTGTAGCGATAGCCAAAAAGAGTTTTTGGATTAACAAGATTAATGCTGCGCAGCGTGATGAAGTTTTTTGAAAATAGAATAGTCAATTCTTGCCCAAAACTCGGTTTTACTATTTCCTTTCCTAAAATAGCTTCTTCGGGTAAAGTAGTTGCGATAAAATCAATATTATCGGGCAAGTCAAGCTGACGAAGGTCAACAATGTCATTTTGCGTCGAGGTAAATTCTGTATTGGCAATTACTTTTCCGTTTTTTACAAAGCCAATGAGGAAATCAGCATTTTTATATTCGGGTGCTATTTCCAGTTGTAGAACTTGGTTTTTGATGTTTACATTTTGGAAAAGATTGTTTTCTAAGGTTTGACCCAATAACATATTTGCGGTCAAAAGAATAAAGAGTATTGATGTTGATTTTTTCATAATTTGTTGAGTTTTATTTCTGCCTAAAAGTCAATCCGCACCAAATCTTCTCCCATTTTCATAAATGATTTACCCAAAGATTTTATCTTGCGAGGAATAAAATAAAGTTGATAATCAATCCCAAAATTGTACAATCGGCGAATTAGAAAACCAATAAAACCGGCAACACCTCTATTGGGATAATACCGAGCATCACATTTTTTGAAGGAAGTTGCTAACTTATTTTCTTGCCGTTCCGTCTCAAATATAGCCCCCTTTATAGAGTGATATTCTTTCGTAAAATCATTTTCATTATACGGCAAATATCCTCGATTTCCTCTGATTAATTGCCGGGCAACAAATCTCATATCTTTTAAAATAAGCTGTGCACTTCTGTTTTTTTCTTTTGCAATAGAAGTCTTGGCAGTCGCTTGCAATTGGATGAATTCATGGCTATTTTTCAAGTCAAAGGGATATTGTAAAACATTGAAACCCAATCGACAAGCTCGGCAAATGTAATCAATTACACCCTCTTGATTTCTGAGCAATTGTTCGTCCATAAAACCCGTTTGTTGGAGGACGCGTGGTGTGAGCGTAAAAAATAAACCCTCTGTATTTTCAAAGGAACAAGCTGCGGTCAAACTCCCGCGCTCGACGGGAAAATCGGAGTTAAGCAGCTCCTCTCGCTTGCGGTCATAAAAAATTAAATGGTCGTAGCCCGTTTTTTTAATCACTTCCCAGTAGGCTTTTTCCCAGCCACTTTTGACAAAAACCGTCTCATCACTACTTTTAAAACAAAGGTCAAAATCCAACTCTGACAACTTTTTCAACAATCGGTTTTCTTGCCGCAAAAAAGGAATTTTATCATTTTTGAGCAACAAAATAGCGCAATTCACCTGCAAATTTTCCACCCAATCTCGAACGCCGTCAGCTGCCCCTTTATCCGAAATAAGGAGCGTCCAATCCACATCTGAAGATTTTGTTTTAAGAAAAGAATCAATCAGTTTTTGCAGGGATTCCAAACCATTTCGAGCAGAGATAGCCAGCACAAATCGGAGTTTCTGGACTTTTTCCGATTTATTGGACAGTCGTTGTTGCTTTAAAATTTGGATGTAGTTTTGCATCGCCTGACCGTTGAAAGTAGCAATTTCCTCTTGTAGCTCTTCATTAATATTAATCCCCGAATGCTGTGTGGTATCCGCGAGCGTGCGCGGGTGGTCGATGTGATAAAAATCAAGAAAAAAGGTCTTGGATTTTAGCGTTTGAAAGATGAGATGAGACATTGCCAAGTCTTCATGTCCCCAAGCAATAAAGCGTTCGTCCCAACCCCCGATTTTATCAAAAGCTGCCCTTGTCAAAACGAGAAGTCCACCCGCAAAGGCATTGACGCGACGGTTATTTAAAAATTTGAAAGTATGCTTTTCTAAATCTTCAATTTCAACATTGAGTACGAGGTCTTTATTGGGCGTTACGGCGTCAAAGTTTTTCGTGGCTTCAAAACAGCTCAAGTAGTCTTCTTTTTTCAAAAAAATATCGCCGTCTCCAAAAGCAAGAATAGGACGACTGGAGGCTGCTGCACCAATATTATAAGGACGACATCGATTGAATATGCCCGTGTATTCTTCTAAAATTAGTCGGACATTCCATGCTTCGGGCAAGAAAAGCGTTTGTTTTTCTCCCTGTTCTACGACGATAATTTCTAAGGCAGGAAAGCATTTTCGGAGATAAGAAATAATGAATACTTGCGCTTGCTTTCGCTCTTCTCCTGCTTCTTTGTATCGAAAAATATAGCTGACTTTCTCAATGATGTTTGGCATAGAAATTTTTGATTTACGATGTAGAATAACTCGTCATTTAAAGGGGTTTGTAACTTTTCGGGTGCGTTCTTCAGTCGCTCATGCACTCATAACTCAAAATTCCTCACTCCTCAATGTTAATCAAGTCCAACCCAATTTTACTAAACAAACGTCCCATTTTTTTTATCCCCGCAGGTATGAAATTCAAATGCAATGTAATACCCAAATTATACAGCCGCTTAAACAAAAAACCAATAAAGCCGACACCGCCACGTTCGGGATAAAAAGTAGCATCGGTTTTCGTGTACGGAGAAGTTTTTTTAGTTGATTTTTCTAAACTAACATCTGTAAATGGGTGCGAATTTTCATTATAGGGGATATATATTCGGTCCGCTTGGAGTAACTGTTTTTTAAACCACTTTACGCTTGGCGGATTGATAAGCCTTTTATATTTTGCCGTTACCGAAGCATTGTAGTCATTGGACTGTAAGCTCAAAAAATCATTACTTTTCGCAACATCATAAGGGTGCGCAGAGACATTAAAACCCGCCCGACTACAGCGCAAACTATAATCCACATGCCCCAATCCGCGTCGTCCAAATAGTTGCTCATCAAAATAACCGACCGCCTCCATTTGTCGCTTGGTGAGGGTATAAAAACAGCCCTGAATATCATGCGCTTCGCAGTGAGCAATCAAATCTCCATTTTGAATGGGCTCCTCTAAATTTTTGTAAGGCTGTAAAGATGTATCGTAAAAAACCAGGTGGTCATAACTATTTCTTTGAATAGAATTCCAATATAAATCATCCCAACCAGCGGCTGTAAAAATTAGGTCATCGTCGCATTTAAAACAGACATCAAAATCCATTTTGGATAATTTTTTCAAAATAGTATTGACTTGTCTGTGGATGTCCACTCTATTATTTCTAATGATAATAGCGCCATGTTTTTGCTCCAAAAAAGCTAAATATTCTTGTGTTTCTGTCGCAGAATTATCATCGGCAATAATAATTTCCCAATGCGCTTTTTGATTTCTTGTGGCAAAAAAACTTGTCATCATTTCCTGCAAATAATCCAAGCGATTATAAGTCGTAATGGCTAAAACGTAGCGTGGCGGTTGCGAAGAAACGTTTTTATCAGGCTGCTTTAAATAGTCAATATATCGGTCGAGTGCTGCACCGTTTAATGTCAAAATTTCTTCCTGCAAGCGACGATTTTCTTTGTATTTTGCTTGCTCTTTTCCGTCCAAAACCGTGCGCGAGTGGTCAATGTGATAGAAAGGCATTTGAAAGGTTTTGGAAGTCAATTTATTATAAATGACATGCGACATCACATTGTCATCTCCTCCCCAACCTTCAAATCGCTCGTCCCAACCCCCTGTTTTTTCAAAACCGGAACGACTAAACAAGACTATACCACCCGCAAAAGTATACAAAGGGCGTTTGTCTAATATTTCAAATTGGTGCGTTTCTTTTTCAGTAATTTTAATGTTGAACATCTCCGTTTTATGGGGCGTAACGGTCTCAAAATCTTCTCCTGCTTGAAAAAGCGTCAAATAATCTTTTTTTTCCAAAAAAACATCAGAACAGGCAAAAACTAAATATTCCTTATCGGTTTGTGTTGCACCAAAATTGAAATTTTTAGAGCGACTATACAAGCCGCTATTTTGGACAAAAAATTGTTTGACATTCAATTGTTTGTCTAATTCTAAACGTGTTTTTTTATCTTGTTCAATTACAATAATTTCAAGCGTTGGAAAGTAGCTACGTAGTAAAGAGAGGACAAACACTAATGCTTCGTATTGGTTTTGATTGGACTGACGATAGCTGATGATATAGCTTATTTTTTTAAGAACAATTTTGCTCATATATGCAATGATATTCGCTTTTTCTGCGAATTAAGGATAGAAAAAGTAAATCGTTACTTAGTACACTGTAAACAAAGTATCTTCATTTTTTGACTGACTCTTTTTCATTTTCGCTGCGTTATAAATTTTTACCGTAAACGCGGCTACGCGAAAAATTTATGCCTTGCCAAAATAAAAAATAGTCTTGTCAAAAACTAAATCTACTTAATTTACAGTGTACTTAGATACAAAAGCAAAAATACCTCAAAATTATTAGAGTATTTTAACGCCTGTAACATATTCTTTAACTGGTGTTCAACTTTAAAAGATAAGTAAAAGCCAAAAAAGACCTTCGCTTTACAAAAAGTAACAGTATTTGTTATATTTGTTACAGAGAGTAAAAAGTTTTACGCCAAATTCTATTTTCATTGCAAATTAAATTTTTGGAGGATAGAAGTAAGGGAGTTGGTAAAAAATAAACTACCCATTCTGACTCGTCCTTTTTCCATTTAAGAAACTTAAAAAAGGCTCAAATAACCAGTT
>CAYUNA010000336.1:0-5540 GCA_964445895.1 uncultured Saprospiraceae bacterium
TTTCTTTAAGACATAAGACTTGTTTGCAAATAAGTCTATAGCGCACATAGCATTTTACATAATTCAAATAGCTTTTAGAAACTAAATAAAGCGATTTGGGTTATGTGAAACGTTATTGTAAACTATGTGTTGAAAATTCTAACCTTATGAGCGTACCTCGTAAATCCACTAATTATGTCAACCACTGCCTTAATTTTTGCCAACCAATCCAAAACACAGGAGCTTCATCCTGTCTTTACCAAGGTTTATCAAATGACTGTAATTGAGCGCACATTGCATGCACTCGAACGAGCGGGTGTGGAAAAAGCAGTGCTCATTTGTGGTGAAAATGAAGCGCAATTAAAGCAGCTTTTGGCAAAGAAAAAACCACCAGTTATTGCCATTGATTATTTTAAAAATATTGAAGATGCTTCTTTTAAACGGGAGGATGCCTTTTTGATAACGGAGCCAATTGTGGTATCGGTTGATGTTTTAAAACAATTAAAAGCGGCAACGGAAGATGGCAAAATTCATTCTGTGACGACGCATAATGCAACGGCAGCTTATGTTGCAAAAAGTGAATGGACACAGTCTGATAAAAAGCGACAATCACAGAATGTTGGCGGGACAGAATTTGATTTAATCATCGATGTTTCCAAAGAAATTTGCACAACAATTCATACCAAAGCCCAACTAAAACCTACCAAAAAGGCGCTGATAAAAAGTTTGACCAAATCAACTGACGGCTGGGTTGCTCGCAACCTGAATAGACCAATTTCTACCAGTTTTAGTCGCATTCTTGCGCATACGTCGATTACCCCGAATCAATTTACCATTTTTACTGGAATTATTGCGTTGATTACGGGCTATTTTATGGTCATGGGTGGCTATTGGAATTGGTTGATTGCAGCAGGGTTGTTTCACCTGACCTCAGTGATGGATGGCGTGGATGGCGAGTTGGCGCGACTCAAATTTAAGTCTTCACCTTTCGGTCAATGGCTCGATACAGTAGTGGATAATTTGTCTTATATCGTCGGTTTGGGCGGTTTGATTTTTGGTGTTTATCGCCTTGGATACTTTGAATCTTCGCCTGCGGTAAAATGGTCTGGAATTTTTGCAGTGATTTTTGCAGTGCTTGCGTTGGGGAGTTTGTACTTGTATTTGCTGCGTTTTGGCAAAGGTGGGACTTTATTGAACGTGGAATATGGTTATCAAAATCAGACGGGTTGGTATCCAAAAATGATGGAAGTCGCAGCTGCTTTTGGAAAGCGGGATTTGTTTGCTTTGTTGTTTTTTATCTTGGCAATTTTTGGATACTTGCCGATGGCGTTGGGTTATGTGGCGATTATGGCGGCGGCTGTTTTTGGGTTTTCTTTGCAAGCGCATTTGATTGCGGGGAGGAAAGCGAAGGCATAAAAAGTTACTCCAACAACTCTTGCAATCTTGCCATACTCTCTTGATTCTTCTCTCCTTCCATCGCCTGCAAAATATCCCGCCGCTGCCGTTCCGTGATGTGAAACGAAATCGGTGCATCCTCCATCACATTGCTTGGTCGATAGGTGAACCGAACGATTTCGAACTTGTCCTTTCCTAATTTATCATAAAGAAAACCCAGGTTGGTATCGTGTTCAAAATCCTGAAGTGTCAAGATTTTTCCAGCAATGCCGAGTGGATTTAAAATCGCTTCAATCGCCCCTTCATTTTCACTGGATTCAATGGCTTTATCTCGGTCAAATGCCCGAACAACCACCAATACTACCCCACTCGTATTTTCTTCTATCCAATCCTCAAATACGTGGACGAAACGAATGGCAGATTTTAGTCCATAATTGTCCCGAAAACCTGCGTCCAAAACTTCTATCTGCGGCTGCGTCGGTAGCGATACATTCGGTAGTACATACGGGTAAGTTGCATTCATCCGAATCGCCGTCGTGAACGCCATATTATAGGCATCTTGCTCGGCAAATAATCGTCCAAAATCAATCGCATCAACTTCTGCTGAAGCAGGAATCTCCAAACTTGCAGGCGACGCCATCATATAACTGACGCCTTGCGAGGAAATAATCATTCGACGTCCGTCATTGACAATTGAAGGCGTAACAAACATCATCGGAATCGTCGCATTTTGCTCTACGGCTTCGTAATCTTTTAAGGTTTTATCAAAAACAAAATTGGTATTTTCATTCAGTGATTTCTCAAAAATATAGCCTCGGTCTTTATGGTAGATATAGCCATTTTTTTGAAATTTTGCCCAGGGAACAAATAAATCATTGGTGACAATCGTAAAAGAAATGGAGTTCAACAAATCCTTGGAAACATTATCCACATAGGTCTCATCGTAAAGATTTTGAATCTCGCCCTGCTGCTGCCGCAAATACAATTCTCTAAAGTAAGCCGACCCAATCATGCCCCCCGATGCACCCGACATCAGGACGGTATTTTTCATCATTTTTCCATCGGTCAACCTATCTGTTTGTTGCAAAACCTGCATCGACCAAGTAGTTGCCTTTAGTCCACCACCACTAACACAGTAAAGTACCATTTTTGGCTTTTTAGCTGGCGAAACAGTCGCTTTGTCTTTCCAATTATTGAGAATTTGAATCGTATTTTCAATATCCGTTTCAACGTTTTCTCGTTTGCAAATATCTTCTAAACTTTCATAAGCATAAGCCGATTTTTTTGTATCATAATTGAGTCCATACGCTTGATTATGGTGGTGAAATGCGTCGAATTTAGTAATGGTATTTAACAAAATTGCCAGAAACAACAAAACCATCATTCGCCACTTACCAAACCAATATGTCACCGCGCCAGTAAGTGCAATTACGATGCTACCCAATAGAAAAATACTCGCACCTGTCGGAATTCGAAACGCCGGTTTATCAATCATTATCCCCAATAAAACCAAGACAATCAAACTCAATAATTGCATCACTAACGCATTGGTATGGTTCTGCTTGAAAACCCGCATGAGCACACTTTTATCATAATGTGCAACACTCCTAACAAGCCGCGACTGAAGTTTTTCGGTCAAATAAGTATCCACTCGCCACTGATTTTTATTGGCTTTTATATTTTCAAAATCGGGTAAATTCCGCCGTCCCGGTTTGTTCCGCGCAAGATTGGGCGGAAGGTTTTTAACGTATTTCACATAATTTAAAATGTCTTTATTCGTCATTTGAAAATAGGCAGAAACCAACAAAACAAATAGTAAAATACCCATCAAAAAACCAAAAACATGGAGGGCAATTTCTCCTATTGGTAATAATTCAATTTGTGATTCAAAATGAATTAAATTTCCTAAAAAAAGAATGACAAAAAATGCAGGTAAGAGAATGTTGTTTAAACAAAACTTAGTGAATGGTCGAGATAAAGATGCCAAAAATGGAAAGTAACGCGCGCCCAATAAATAAGTTGTCAAATTCCAACTCATCGCGAAAGCACCGAAGCCTACGCCAACATAAAAAAAGCTCCAAAATCCAACGTTATGCAAATATTCGGGCGATAAGAAAAGATAGCGCAAACCATATTTCAATGCCAATCCTCCAGTGACAAATAAGCCCAATAATATCCAGACGGCTAGCAATATAAGATTGCTACGCAAATGCAAAACCAGCAATTGACAGGGAAAAGAATAGTAAATATTGGTTAGCGTTTTCTTCATTAAAGGTTCTGATTTTCAAAAAAAGGCAATCCAGAAGATGCAATTTCTGATAATTTTTCAACTTTTATAATTTTTAATGCAAAAAAATATCGATTTTAAATGATTTTACTTCGTCAAAGTATATATGATGACAAAGGAACACGAAACTAATAACCTCAGATTCTTGAAGGTCGGCTTCTGGCTGGAAATCATTTTCTTTCTCAAATTCCTTTTGCTATAATGACCAAATGAAATCATTTAGAACCAAAACATCAAGGGGTAGTCCCTTAATGAACGATTCTTTTTACTTTTGCGTTTAGATAGTCTTCAACTTGCTAATTTCTGTTAAATAAATATCAGTTAAGTCAAAGACTATAAACCAATCAACTAAAGGAACGCGAACTAAATAATGATCCAACTTTTTAATAAAATAATCAACTGGTTGTCGCCAAAAACAGACAACTCATCAATAGAATTTGACCCAATGAAGTATTTGATAATTGGACTCGGTAATCCTGGCGCGAAATATGACGACACTCGACATAATGTCGGTTTTGAAATCGTAGACAACCTTGCCAAAGAGTTTGAAAAAGAGTGGAAGGATGACAACCTTGGCTATATCTCGGAGGTGAAGCACAAGGGGCGGACGTTTGTTTTACTAA
This sequence comes from uncultured Saprospiraceae bacterium, assembly GCA_964445895.1. Classification (GTDB taxonomy): domain Bacteria; phylum Bacteroidota; class Bacteroidia; order Chitinophagales; family Saprospiraceae; genus CAYUNA01. The sequence continues at coordinate 4,285 of CAYUNA010000336.1, forward strand.
AACCGACGACGTTCATGAATTTGAGTGGAAAAGCAGTACGCTATTGGATGCAAAAACATAAAATCCCAAAACAAAACATTTTAGTCGTTTTAGATGATTTGAACCTGCCGTTTGGAAAGCAACGCCTAAGGGGTAAGGGCAAAGACGGTGGTCATAATGGGCTAAAAGACATTGATAAAATGACTGGCGGTAACAATTATGCGCGACTTCGTATCGGTATCGGTGACGAATTTCGAAAAGGTCAACAGGTCGATTTTGTCTTGGGAAAATGGTCAAAGGAAGAGGAAGAGGGGCTGCCTGATATTATAAAAAAAGCCACTGAAACAATAAAGGCTTTTGGAACGATTGGATTACAATTTACGATGAATCAGTTTAATAAAAAATAGTAGAAATCGCTCAAATGACGCAAAAATTGGATTTTTGAAAACCCAGTTTTTGCACCGTCTTTCACTTGACCCAACAAAAATTATTTTTGAGAATATGAATTATTTTTTGCAAGTTCAATAGCGATTCTCTATCCGCCCGCACCACGGATATCTTTTTCAGAGGCAATCATTTTGATTTTTTGTTTAATTTTTCCCTTAACAAGCAAAATTGCCTTTTGATACATTATCCAACTCAATTTTCGTAAGGAAAATACAGCACGTAATAATATTCCCCATCAATCCGCACAAAGTCGATATTGCGACCGTATTGCCGCATATTTTGCTGTAATTGTTTGTAAATCATTGCTAGAACTTCCTCCTGTGCTACACCCTCTTTTGTTCGCAATACCTCTCCATTAGACCGAACAGTTTTGGGATTAAACGAAAATAGAAAAGCTGTCAAATTTTCTGAGACTTCTTTATTCACCTGACTCCGCAGTCCGGATTCTGCCAATAAAAAACGCCACTGATATGCCCCAATAGAGTCCCTTGACGTAGCCGCTACCTCATAATCGTACAAAGATTTACCAATTTGAGATAGCAACATTCCCAAATTATTCGCAGGTTTTCCGCTGTGATTTTTTTCCTGTGCTTGCGCCGAAATACTCATTAGCAGGCAGAAGATGCAGAGTAGAACAATTCTCATAGTCCAAATTGGATTAGGAATGGTGCAGAAATAACTTTTCATTATTGGGGAGTTTAATTCTTACACTATATCCTTAAGCATTTAGGAAGGCGAAATAAATAATTTCACATTATACTTTATTTGTTTCGTTTTCCTTAGACAAAAATAGTCCGCTATTTTTATGCAAACGCTTAATATTATTTAAA
>CAYUNA010000337.1:0-331 GCA_964445895.1 uncultured Saprospiraceae bacterium
ACGGTGCTGTTGTACCATTTTTTTGGCATAATTTAGTTGATTGGTTTTGAAAAGAGATTTAATAAATTTAAAAATTTCTCAAATCAGCCTCACAGGTTTCCGATTTTATAAATCTCTCAGATTTAGTAAATCTTTAGTTCACCCTACTTTGGGGATGAGCAAAATAATTCATTAAAACTTACTGGCGCGGAGCGACGAGTAATTCCATCTAATATTTTAAAAAATCCTCGATAAGAGCATGTTTAAATTTTACTCTCCTGATAACCAATATTTTATAAACCTGACTTCAAATTAGCGCAGTCATGTATCTCGATATATTCCTTTGCTAATT
>CAYUNA010000337.1:341-5535 GCA_964445895.1 uncultured Saprospiraceae bacterium
AAACTATTGGTAGAAATTTAAGCATTATTCTTCAGGCGCATAGCGACTGCCCGAAACTATTGATTATCAGTTCGGTAAATTTTAAACATGCTCTAAAACAGAAAAACTAAATAACCCCCAAAAGGACTATTTAGTTTTTCATTTATCTAAAATTCTTTTGCAATAAATGCCGCAATTTAACATCAATCGACCAGTCAACTAATAACCAGTCAACCAATCACCAAACTACCCATTCATTGATAATAAGAATTCTTCATTTCCAGACGACGAGCGCAAATGTTTCATCAAGAAATCCATCGCTTCTTCTGGTTTCATATCAGCTAAATGTTTACGTAAAATAACCATTCGCTGCAAAGTATCTTTATCCAATAACAGGTCGTCACGACGCGTACTCGATGCTGCCAGGTTGACTGCAGGATACATTCGTCGATTTGCCAAAGAACGGTCAAGTTGAAGCTCCATGTTACCTGTACCTTTAAATTCTTCAAAGATAACTTGGTCCATTTTCGAGCCCGTATCAATCAAGGCAGTTGCCAAAATCGTCAACGAACCACCATCTTCAATATTCCGCGCTGCACCAAAGAATTTCTTCGGTTTGTGCAATGCGTTGGCTTCCACACCACCCGACAATACTTTGCCACTTGCTGGCGCAACAGTATTGTAGGCTCGTGCCAAACGAGTAATAGAATCCAGTAAAATCACTACATCGTGACCACACTCTACCAAACGTTTTGCTTTTTCTAAAACGATACCCGCCACTCGAACGTGGTTATCCGCAGGTTCATCAAATGTCGAAGCAACCACCTCAGCGTTCACACTTCGTTTCATATCAGTAACCTCTTCTGGACGCTCATCAATCAAGAGAACGATAAGGTAACATTCCGAATGATTTTTAGCGATAGCGTTGGCAATGTCTTTCAACAACCAAGTTTTACCAGTTTTGGGTTGAGCAACGATAAGTCCACGTTGTCCTTTTCCAATTGGTGTAAATAAATCAATTGCTCGTGTCGCGTAATCACGTCCTGTCGGAGAAGTCGTTAATTTGAATTTTTCGTTTGGAAACAACGGTGTCAAATAATCAAATGGGACACGGTCTCGAATATCCTGTGGCTCTAATCCATTAATTTTTGATACGCGCAATAACGCAAAGTACTTTTCTCCTTCTTTTGGAGGTCGAATTGCACCGCGAACGGTATCTCCTGTACGCAAACCAAATAATTTGATTTGAGAAGGTGACACATATATATCATCAGGTGAAGTCAAATAATTGTAGTCAGAAGACCGCAAGAAACCATAACCATCTGGCATCATTTCCAAGATTCCTTCTCCTTCGATAATCCCATCTAATTCGATGTCAAATTTCTTTTTCTCTTTGACTGGGGTAGCATCTCGGTCATCACGCCGATCATCGCGGCTACTGCTACGGCGGTCATCTCGATTATCACGTCGGTCACGAGAACCTCGACTACTCCGACGATCATCGTCATAATCGCGGTCACGGCTACTACGACGGTCATCTCGATCGTCTCTCCCACGTCGCACACGACTACTACGGCGGTCGTCGCGGTCGTCGCGGTCATCATCATTATCATCCTCATCGCGGTCATCGTCATCGTCATCCTCATCGTCTCTTGATGATCGTCGTCCACGACTTCGAGGTGCGTCTCTTTCTTCGTCACGATCATCGTTTTCATCATTGTCGTCGTCGTTGTCTTCAGATTCAGACAATGCTTGATGGTCAAGAATTTTGTAAATAAGTTCTTGCTTATTAAGGCGTTTATAGCCTGTTAGTTCAATTTTTTCTGCGAGTTCCTTTAGTTCAGGAACCAACATATCATTCAATTGCAGAATGTCGTACATGGTAAGATTTTTGATTGGAGTGGTGGATATCCCTTCTCCGGGATGAAGTGTTTCAAACTTCGGTTGTTAATAACAATTACTTGTCTTAAATAGGTTTATTTTATTTAAAATTGAATTTAAAATATTTAAAAGTCAATTTCGATAGTTTTCATTATGGTTAAAATATTCTTGGAAGTTGCGTACTTTTTTGGTTTTAGAGCAGTAAAAGGCACATTGAAACGTCCACATCCTTATTAAATAAATAATTATTGATTGTGTTTAAACTTATGATTTTAAAAACGTGATTAGCTTAAATTATAGCATTAGAATCATAGTCTTGAAGTTTAAAGTCACCCGCTGTTAAAAGCCGATAAGCAGTTTGTCAAAAACTAATAAATGCAAGGTTATCTTTTGAATAAAGAGGTTTGAGCTTAAAAGGGTTCTTTATTTGTATAGAGGGTTTTCTCACCTCAGTGATTTTCACCATTTTCCATTTTAACCGTATTGAAATCCACAAAAAAAAGGTCTGATTGAAAAAAATTTTGATAGTGGGAAACAAAAAGGAGTTGGAAAATTTAATAACACTTTTGCTGGTTTACAGATGCTATAAAGCAGTTGATGTGCTAATGTTGGGGCAAAAATACAGTTTAATTTCTAATTTCAAATAGTATCTTTGCAAAAAAAAGATGTAAAAAGTTGTTTCTTAACCATAAAAAACTGATTTACAACACTTTACATGCCAAAAAACTATTTGATAAAAATTAAAAAAAACTATTTTTGCTATTATTTTCTAAAAATAATTTACCACTTTAGCGTTTTTAAACGCAAATTTGGAATTATTATAGCAGTTATTCACTTTAACTATAAAACACTACTTTTAGCGTTTTTCATTGTTGAAACGAAAAAATTTGACTATCATTTTTAGCCCGTTGTTAAAGATTGTTTAAATAATAAAGCAAATTTTACACCATAATATATTGGTCAGTTTGAATTTTTAAAAACATTGAAAATTAGGTCTTAAAAAATCGTTTTATGTGAATGCATTTAGAACACATTCAAATTTTATTCTATTGAAAATCAACACTTTATGAATCTGACTTCAAATTAGCGCAGCCATTTATCTCGATATATTCCTTCGCTAACTTAGCGTCAAAAACATAAACTATTGATTATCAGTTCGGTAAAATTTTAAACATACTCTAAATGCATTAACACTTTAACACAATCAATTATATAAATTTTATGTTACAAGTACCATTTATCAGAGCGAATAAGGCGCAAATTGTGGAGCGACTGAAAGTTCGAAATTATACTGAAGAAGCTGCCCTGGACATTCTTGATAAAATTTTGGCAGAAGATGGCGTACGTAAAGATGCACAGACGGAATTGGATAAAAACTTAGCGGAAGCAAAACAAATTGCCAATCAGATCGGCGGCTTGTACAAACAAGGTAAACGCGATGAAGCAGATGTACTGAAGGCAAAGGTGAGCGAAATGAAAGAGCAAAGCAAAGCCCTCGAAACGAAGATGAAAGAAGCAGCCCACAACACGGAAGAGTTACTGCTCCAAGTCCCAAATGTCCCACATCCAACGGTCCCCCCAGGTAATACGGATGAAGACAACGAAGTCCATCAAGACTGGGCTGGCGACCTCCCAACAGTGGATGGAGAAGCCCATCCACACTGGGAATTAGCGAAAAAATATAATCTTTTCGACCTTGAGTTAGGTGCAAAAATCGCTGGTGCTGGATTCCCGCTTTATCGTGGAAAAGGCGCGCGATTACAAAGAGCCTTAATCAATTTTTTCCTCGATGAAGCAACCAAAGCGGGCTATGAAGAAGTCCTGCCTCCCCTACTCGTCAACGCTGATACTGCAAGAGCAACTGGACAACTTCCCGATAAAGAAGGACAGATGTACCATTGCACCAAAGATGACCTTTATTTAATTCCGACGGCAGAAGTACCTGTGACTAATATCTATCGAGACGTCATAATTGAGGAAAGTGATTTTCCAATTAAACTGACAGGGCATACACCTTGTTTTAGAAGAGAAGCGGGGTCTTATGGCGCACACGTTCGAGGTTTGAATCGAGTGCATCAGTTTGATAAGATTGAAATTGTACAGATTGCACATCCAGATAAATCTTACGAGGTTTTAGAGGAAATGATTGAGCATGTAAAAGGTTTATTGGAAAAATTAGAATTACCTTACAGAATTTTACGATTATGTGGCGGCGATTTGGGCTTTACGTCTGCGCTGACCTTTGATTTTGAAGTTTGGTCTGCTGCGCAAAAGCGTTGGCTAGAAGTAAGTTCTGTTTCTAATTTTGAAACATTTCAGAGCAATCGCTTAAAATTGCGATACAAAGGTGCGGATAAGAAAAAGCACCTGGCACATACTTTAAATGGTAGTGCTTTGGCATTGGCACGCATCGTAGCTGCATTGTTGGAAAACAATCAGACAGCAGATGGAATTCTGATTCCAAAGGTATTGCAAAGTTATACTGGATTCGAAAAAATCTAACTTAATCTTTAATGTTGGAATTAATGGTTGATAACCAAAAATCCCAATATTAAACATTAGACTTTATGAATGAGATTTGAGCGGCTTTAAACTCACTCAATTTCATTCATAAAGTCTATTATACTAATAATTAAACATTAAAAAAATGGGTTATTTTATTATCGCTGGTGTTATGACAGTTGTGGGTATGTTGGTCAGCAATCGTTTGAAATCAAAATTTAAGCAATATCGCCAAGTCCCGTTAGGTGTTGGGCTATCAGGTGCAGAGATAGCGGAAAAGATGTTGCAGCATTATAATATTACCAATGTCCAAATTACGCAGGGACAGGGTGTTTTGACCGATCACTACAATCCTGTGACCCGTGTGGTCAAGTTAAGTCCTGATATTTATGGTGGACGCAGTGTGATGGCGGCAGCAGTGGCTGCTCACGAGGTTGGTCACGCAGTACAACACGCAACAGCATATCCGTGGTTAAAAACGCGGTCGGCAATTGTTCCGTTTGTGAATATGGCTTCGACGGCGCAGAGTTTTTTGTTGATGTTTGCTCTGGGAGTAGCAGGTGGAACAGGAAGTAACTGGATTTTGTTGATTACGATTATTGCATTTATGGTAACAGCCGCGTTTGCACTTGTGACTTTACCCGTTGAATTTGATGCAAGTAATCGAGCATTGGCTTGGTTATCTGAAGCGAATATGACTAATGATAAAGAGTACGAAGGCGCGAAAGATGCGCTTTGGTGGGCAGCGATGACTTATGTGGTAAAAGCGTTGAGTTCTTTAGCAATGGTTGTTTATTTGTTGATGCGATACGGCAGTCGGCGATAATTTTTT
>CAYUNA010000338.1:0-5525 GCA_964445895.1 uncultured Saprospiraceae bacterium
CACTTAATTTCAAAAACTAAAAAAGCAGATTAGCATCATTCCGACACTAACCCGCTTTTATGATTAAAGCTGAATAATCAACTAATAATTACTTACCATTTACGGTCTTGATAATCACAGCCGCAACTTTGTATGGGTCTGCGTTAGATGCTGGGCGACGGTCTTCCAACCAACCTTTCCAGCCTGATTCAACAGTGGCAATTGGAATACGAATAGACGCTCCTCGGTCAGAAATACCGAAGCTAAATTGGTCAATCGACTGCGTTTCGTGGTCACCTGTCAAGCGTTGCTCGTTGTGCGCACCATAAACTGCAATACATTCATCAACTGTTTTAGCGAATTTTTTACAAATTTTCTCGTACGTCTTTTGGCTACCGCAAGTACGCAAAGTTGAGTTAGAGAAATTTGCGTGCATACCTGAACCATTCCAGTCTGTAGCACCCAATGGTTTCGGGTGATATTCTACGTGAATACCGTATTTTTCAGCAGTACGATCAAGCAGGTAACGACCAATCCAAATCTGGTCACCTGCTGCTTTTGCACCTTTCGCGAAAATCTGGAATTCCCATTGTCCAGCAGCAACTTCTGCGTTAATACCTTCAATGTTTAAGCCTGCTTCGATACAAATGTCCAGGTGTTCTTCAACGATTTCACGACCGAATGCATTTTTTGCACCGACGCTACAGTAGTAAGGCCCTTGAGGTGCTGGATAACCATTGACAGGGAAGCCTAACGGCATGTTAGTTTCTGGATCGTAGAAGAAGTATTCTTGCTCAAAACCGAACCAGAAATCTTCATCGTCGTCGTCAATAGTTGCGCGACCGTTGGTGCTGTTTGGCGTACCGTCTGCGTTCAATACTTCGCACATAACGAGGAAGGAAGACTTACGGTCTGGGTCTGGACAGATAAAAACAGGCTTCAACAAACAATCAGAAGAACCGCCTTCTGCCTGTTGTGTGGAGCTACCGTCGAAAGACCACATTGGACAGTCTTCCAATTTGCCAGAAAAATCTTTTTCAACGCGGGTTTTTGACCGCATTTGTTGTGTAGGTTGAGCACCATCTAACCAGATGTACTCTAATTTGGACTTTGCCATTTGTTGCCTGAATTTTGAATTTATGAATGAATTTTACTCAAGTTTTTGTCAAAAAAAAAAAGATTAACCACCTAAAACTGCAAAGCGGTCGGGCGAGTGTTAGTCGCCAGACCGCTTTACTGGTACATGATATTTGAAGTGGGTATCAAAAACCCGTATATTTTAACTGGTATTTTCAAACCTTTTAAAATTTTGCGCAAATATAGACTAAATGATTTTTCAAAACCTAATGATACAGCTTTAATTTTTTCTAAAAAGCATCATTTTACGATTTTCAAACAAGTGTTGTCTAATATTCAAACTCTTGAGTACTGATTGTTTTGTCTAAAAAAATGGAAGGATTGCTTTTCTTCGCAACTCTGCATTGCCATTTTTATTATAATTTGGAAAGAAATATTTGGTTGGTATATCGCAAAACTACTGAATTGTTGGGGTTTTGCAAATTTGAGTTTTGAATTTTGAAATAAGATAAAATGGTTCAGAATTTAATTTTAAAAAGCGAAAAATTGCAAGTTTAATTTTTGAAAATCATAAAAGTAGCGCAGAGATATTTTGAAATAAAAATTGGTTTTTTTGTTGAAACAATAGAAAAACGCTTACAGACGGAGCAAAAACTGGATTTTTATTAAAAACTGGTTTTGCTCCGTCTAAAAAAGGAATTAGTGGTGCGGGCAGACTGAAGACAGTATAATGAACTGAACCATTCTTTTCTAAAATGTTAGGTTTCAATTTACAAATTTGTCGTTGAACGTTAAAATTTTCCTCAACCCCTTGCAGATTTAAATTTTTAAACTAAATTTGCGTTCCCTTAGCGATTTTTATTAGGAAATTAGACAATAGCACATACTGTATTTTAAAATTTGAGAAACAACTTTCCTAAGTGATTCCGACTTATCCAGATAGTTTCCCACGGAGAACATAATAATATTGATGGTACTTGTGAATGGTTTTGTTCACATTTTTGGATTTAAAACTGATAAATATAAATATGTAAATGATTATTTACCAGAATTTAAAACTATTGAAACTTAGCATCGTAGGCATTTTTTTGCTATGTGCTAGTTTTGTTTACGGTCAGAGTGTATTTGATAAATTTGAGAATTTTCTAATTGATAAAAATTTACATGTCCAATACGGACTGCAAAATGCTTGGTATAAAAATAGTCATATTACATTTATACAAAAAGAATATGATAGAGATATAATTTTTGAGCATGTTCAAGCAAAAGATGATTCAAAGTGGGATAAAATTTTTTCAGAAAGAATAGGAGAAGAACAGTTTAGAATACTTGTCGGAATTGATTTATCTAAAAAATATTCTATCTTTTTGTCAGCAACTCATTTGGCATACAAGGTAAAAGTTGATAAAAATTATTATAGAAATGGCGTTTGGGATAATCAGAGAGTCAGTGATACAATATTATTTAACCAGCATTTTAACAAATTAGAACATTCCAATGGAATCAACATCTGGTCAGTAGGAATTACAAGAAATTTTTTAGTTTGTAATTTTCAAAAATTGAAACTTAAAACCTTCTTCGGAATAAGTCCTCAAATTGGAGCATTGCTTTCTGCTTCACAAGTTGAAGTGATGAATCCTTCAGGAATTTATGAACATTATGACCCAGGAAACAAATTATCGGGAATTAACTATAGTGTTGATTTTTCAATTAGACTCAATTTATTTAAGCATTTTGAGATTATTGGGAATATAAATTATTTTCAATTCTTGATGCGAAAAGCAAAATTTTCGGATGACAGTTATGTTGACCAAAATTTAAGAGGCTACAATATTGGAATTAATCTTGGTTATCGCTTTTAGTTTAATAATTTTTTACATCGTTAGAGAAGTAATAAACACCCGTTTTTTCTATCCGAAAGCAGGGAAAACTTTCAGAAAAAACACAAGACCTTTTCAAAAAAGGCAACCATCATTTCGGTACAGTTATTGGAAATATATACATTATTCCAATATGAATGCCAACATACTACTACAAAAAGAAAACTTGCAACAAAACGGTGGACGGTTCACGGTGGACGGTGGACGGTGCATACGAGTTGAAAACGGCTATTGATTGTTCAATCAATAGATTTTTCATCCCTTTTCGAAAACCATGACTGGTTGAGCCGTCCACCTCGAACCGTCAACCGTCAACCGTTTAATGAAAAATGGCAAGTAAATTTCAGTTTTACAAACAACTGGATGCGATGGATTGTGGGGCGACCTGCCTCCGCATGATAGCGCGACATTACGGCAGATATTATTCGCTGGATTATCTTCGGAATTTGACCTTTCAAAATTCTCGCGGTTCCTCTCTGCTCGGCATTAGCGACGCAGCGGAACAGATTGGTTTTCATACTATTGGCGCGCGTATTTCCCTTACTCGAATGTTGGATGACATCCCAATGCCGCTGGTAGCGCATTGGAAAAATGACCACTTTGTTGTCGTTATTGAAGGCAATGAAAAGAATGTGACGGTTGCAGACCCTGCGCATGGAATTAATAAAGTATCGACTCAGGAATTTTTGAAGAATTGGATTGGGCCAGATACGCATTCCATTGATGCAGAGGGGATTGTGTTATTGATGGAACCGACTACGGAGTTTTTTGAACGTGATGGACAGAAGGTGGACAAGGGGAGTCTAAGTTACGTTTGGGGTAAAATTAAGCACTACAAAGGACTGGTTGCCCGACTAATGATAGGTGTGATTTTGGGCAGTTTTTTACTTGGACTTTTTCCATTTTTAGTACAAGCTATTGTCGATGCTGGAATTGATAGTTTGGATTTCAATTTAGTGTTATTTATAATGGTGGCGTGGGTCGTTTTATACATCAGTCAGGCGGGATTGGAGGCGATTCAGAAGTTGATTTTGTTGCATATTGGCTCGAAGGTGAATATTAGTATGCTCACAGAGTTTATGATGAAAATCCTAAAATTGCCTATCAAATTTTTTGATGCTAAACGTACGGATGATATCATTCAGCGACTTTATGATTCAGAACGAGTTGAGCGGTTTTTGGCCGATGAGTCGTTGTCGGCGATATTTTCAGTGGCGACAATGTTGGTACTTGGAGGAATTTTAATGCACTTTGATTGGACGGTGTTTTTCATATTTTTAGGCGCAACGGCGGTGCATCTGGGTTGGACATTTTTGTTTTTGAAAAAACGCCGCGACCTCGATTACAAACGCTACGATCAGGCTGCTGATACGCACAGTACGCTCACCGACCTCATCCGGGGTATGGAAGAAATCAAACTCAATAACGCTGAAACGCAGATGCGTTGGAATTGGGAACGTTCGGAAGCCAAACTGTTTCGAATCAATCGGAATTACGTTTCCGCGAATGATTTTCCACGCATGGGCGCTGATTTTATTTCGGAATTTAAGAATATTTTTATTATCGTTTTCGCAGCAGCGGCAGTGATTGAAGGGACAATGACATTGGGAACCTTATTGGCGATTATGTTCATCATTGCGCATTTGCGAGAGCCAATTAAACGGATTGTACATTTTATTCTATCGACGCAAGATGTAAAAATCAGCCTCGAACGAATGAACGAAATCCACGAATTGGAAGATGAAGAAAATCCGGTAGAGAAGGTCGATATTTTACCAGAATTTGTCGGTTTATCCGGAGAGGATGTTTCCTTTCGATATGATGGGCCGCATTCTAATTTTGTGTTACAAAACCTAACTTTTAATGTTCCGCAAGGTAAGACGACGGCAATTGTGGGGCCAAGTGGTAGCGGTAAGACGACCTTGATGAAATTGCTTTTAAATTTTTATCCGCCCGAAAATGGTCTGATAAAATTAGGGGAAATCTCTTTACAAAATTTACAAAGCAAACTCTGGCGCGAAAACATAGGCGTGGTGATGCAAGATGGTCATATTTTTGCCAAAACGATTGCGCAGAACATTGCTTTGGGTGAAGAGATTTTTGATAGTAAAAAATTACTTCGTGCAGCACAAATTGCCAATATTCAGGGCTTTATTGACGGATTGCCGCGAGGCTTTAATACGCAAATTGGGTCTGGTGGCGTTGGGCTGAGTGCTGGACAAAAGAAACGGATTTTGATAGCGCGGGCAGTTTACAACAATCCAGAATTTCTATTTTTAGACGAGGCAACAAATGATTTAGATTACGATAATGAGACCATTATTATGCGCAATATCAAGCGTTACTTTGGTAGTCGAACGGTTGTCATTTTAGCGCATAAAGTCACGCCGATTATTAACGCCGACCATATCATTATGTTGAAAGATGGAAAAGTGGAAGAAGCAGGGTCGCACTCAGATTTAACGGAACGACGGGGGGCGTATTATAATTTTTTGGCGGAGGGATATCGGTTTGACAATTAACAATTAGGGCTGTACAAAGTTTTGTAAAATTCGGTTTTCAAAGCATCGACCCCCGACCCCTAAAGGG
>CAYUNA010000339.1:0-5501 GCA_964445895.1 uncultured Saprospiraceae bacterium
ACTACGAGGCACTTAAGGACATATCTATTCGTGGAATTTTAGGACTAAGATTTTTTTCTTCATTTCGACCGAAGTGGAGAAAGAGAAAAGATAGTTCTAAAAACCGCTAATAAATAGTGTCATGTACTTACAAAGTTTTAAAAATGACATTTGTTCGTTTTATTTAAAAAAAAGAAATAAAAATCAGACAATTTATCCGTTTATTTGGTCGTTTATCCAAGTATTTATAACTTTATACCTTCTAAAGACCAGATGTTTCCCTCCGACAATTTTTTTTCCTAAAATTTTAATTTTTTGATGGTTACCGTCCTACATCTGGACAGTCCATAAAAACAAATCCTATGTTGAAACGAACACACTTTTTACTCCTATTTAGCGTATTGATTTTACTACAATTTGGCTGCCAAAAAAATATTTTTGATGATGATGAAGGAGGAACGGGCGGCGGTGGCAGCAATCCGACTGCCGATTGGGAACCTCTTGATTTTGAAACCGAACGACTGATAAAAAACTTATATGCTACTCCTTTTCAGCTGTATTTAATTACTGACAATGAATTTGCACGTTTTAATGAAGACTTGGAATTGGTAGAAAAACGTACTTTAATTCCGCAAGGTATTGGCTTGAGTCGTCCGGTATTGAGCGATAATGTTTTTGTTAGAATCACCGCCAATACAGCGGGTAAGCAAGTATTGGAATTTCATTTGGCGCGCAACCCAGCGGGCGTTATGAAATTTGATATTGATGATCTCAAATTACCTGATGACGACTTTTTTGAAATAGAAATTATTCAGCGAAGTTTGGGAGCATTTAATGCAAGTGAAACTCAGTTTTTAATCCCTGCAAAAGTTGAAAATGGCGGGGAATCTTTCTCTGTCTTATATGTTTTCGACATAACATTTAATGGTACTTTTGATGAATTCACGGATATTGAATTTCATCGGATTGACCTTCCTGACTTAACAACTGATGCGGCAAATATTACCAATATTGTTAATGTTCGGTACTTTAAGGAACACTTTTTTGTGAGTACTAAAAAAGGTGGATATCGAGTTTCGGAAGAGTTAGAAGTGGATAAAATATTTCCATCTTCCCAATGGGTACGCGACTATTTCGTTTATCAAGATACTTTATATATGACTGGTTTGAATTCTTTTGATTTGCACCAATCGCCCGATGCTGGCTTTGAATGGATACGTTTGAATAAGAATTCTAAGTTAAAAATGATTGAAAATGTCAACGGTTTATTATTCAATCAGGAAGTCGCGGGGCAGATATTTTCGGAAGCAGACCCCAATCTTTGTGACGAAAATGAAGTGGTTTATGCCTCAGATATTCCAGTAGGAAATTTATCCGCATTTTACGGATTAGATTATTTTCAAGAACAATATTTTTTAAGTGCGGACACTAAAATTTTTCGTATTTCCGAAATAGTGACGGAGTAGGAGGGAGTTATTAATAAATGGTTTAATAATTGCCTTACTTAAGAAACAATAACATGAGTACCGTGTAACAAGAGTTTCTTTAAATTATCAGGAGGGAGAAAATTGCAAATTTTCGACTTCCAATAAAAAAATAGTGCGCGTTGCCTGCGGCAACGCGTGTGGGGTTCTTGAGGGATAAAAAGCGTTTTTGCAAACGCTTTTTATCCCTCAAACTCATATAAGGAACGTGAATTAAATAACCTTCAAGAACCGAAATTTATTTAATTCGCGTTCCTTATAAAAATTCGGGATAACTCATGTTTTACATTTTTAATTCTACATTCGTACACAGTAAAATTAATGAAACCCAATGTTTCGCAAATACTTTTTTATTTGGCTTTCGCGCTTGTAGCGGGTTGGCCCACAAATAATTTGTGTGCGCAATTTGTGGATTATGACCGACTTTTAGACCATTTACAATTAGAAATCAATGCAGGAAATCCCAAAGCTCTGCGGGATTTGGGTAGCCTTTTAGACAATGACGAAGCTAAGTTTCGAGCACAAGGAATGTTAGTCAATCACACATTGTTTACAGCTACTGAAATTGATTTGGAGAAAGCTGTCAATCGGCAACAACTTCTTGATTTTTTCTATTCCAATCAAAAGCAAATTAAACATTCTCAGCTACTCAACGCATTTTATCTCACACCAATTGAGTCACAGCCAGCACCTTATGAACTGAAAAATTTGAAACGAGAAGAACCTCGTGATTTATCAGCACAGCTTCGTAAGTTGACGTTAAAATTTGAGGCATTTACGGCTACAGGTGAAACGTCCGCAGCGATATCGACCATTAAAAAAATTGGAGAATTACAAATTGCGGAAGGTTATAAATATTTAGTTGATGTCCTGTTTCAAAATCGTTTACTCTTGGGAGCATTTAAAAATGCCACGCCTGTCATTCAGGAGATTTGTCAAGTTTTGATTGAATATCCTACGAATAAAACGGTTGTAACGATTTTGCAACTAATTGATGATGAATTGATTACACCAAAGTTCGCTTCTCCTATTTTAGAAAAGTTAACAAATATTACAGTCGTTGAAGACAAGAAGTTTAGTGCCTTAGAAAAACGCTATCAGTACTGGTTGGATTCATTAGGAACGGTTGAAAAAATGCGCGAATTCGGCTATGGAATGGTATTTAATATTCAGAAAAACTTCTTTCAATTTCCTGTTGATTATTATGGAAAAATATTAAGTCAAGCTAGCCAATACCCCTGGATTCGCCACAATTCGCGCAAAGATTTAGTTGCGACCGAACATCCTCGTGCCTTGTTTTATTTGTCAGCTTTACTATATCGTTACCGAAATGACGATCAAAAATCTGAAGAATTTAATTTGATTTTGCAGGAGCTAAAAACGCTAACCAAGTTGGATATTGCGGTCGAAGGAAAGGCTGGAATGTCGTATGCACACGAATGGAAAAAAGATGAAAAAGCATTATTAAACTATCTCAAATATTGGTCGGTTCATTATGGAGATTTTGAGTGGGATGACATTCGTAATGCTTATGTAAACCGCGAAGCTGCTTTAGCATTGACGGAAAATTATGAACGATTGTATCGCCGACTCAACTCAAATAATGACTCTGTTGCCATGCAATCCTACCTATTATTGACGGAAGGAGATCCAGTAGAAGTAGTGGCTTTGGCCAAAAAATATAAGGATTTACTACGAAATTACAATCGGTCATTGCCTGATATGAAATACCGATATTTAGAACAATTGGTGGACCTAACTGGCTTCTGTCGACGGAATAATGTGCGATACAAAGCCCCTGCCAGATTGCAGACTTTTATGAATCAACTAGGGCGAACAAAGTCTAAAAAGGAGCGGTATTCCATTGAAAATCAAATCATTGAGCGTTTACAGTTAGATGAAGTGACTGCGTTAGAATATTGGGGATGCTTGAATGAAAGTCAGTTGGAAATTTCGTTTTCAGTCGGTCGTATTTTAGATAAGTTTTATACCCAAAATTGGGAGAGAATTATTAAAAATGAATCTTATTTAAGATTGTATTTAAAAAAATCAAAACTGTTTGCAAATATTGGGGTGATAGGTGTCTGCAATGACTATTTAAGAAAGTTTGAAACATTGTCTCGGGTGGAGCGAAAAGTCTTGGAAGATATGCTAACTGTAGAGAGTGATTTAGATATTATTGAACAGATAAATGTATTGTTAAACGGAGAAAGCCAAGAAGAGGAAAAAACATTGATGGCTTTGCTAGAAGGGAGTGTGTCTATGTCGAAAGAGGAGTTAGAAAATTTGCCAGCACCAAGTCAAGAAGAATTAGAAGAAATAAATAACTACTTGATTGACAAAGAAAATGGACGTTCATCCAAGCAAATTTGGATATATTTAAATCATCATCAGCCCCTGGATTTTACGCCAATTGCGATACAATTATTAGGGCAAGGAATTGAGGAAAAAGCGACTTTAAAATGGTTAGATGATATATTTGATTTTACGCCAGAAGATAAGGGTAGCGGATGGTTAGCTTTGTGGGAAAAAGAAGGAAAACGGTATAAAAAATGGCAGCAAATTTTCTTTGAAGACAGGATTGAAAAAATCAAAACTGCCGAAAAACTATCCATTAAAGACATCAATTCGGTGACGCGTTCTGAGTTTTATCATTCTTCGCTAAAAAACACTTGCTTAGTAGCCTTAAAAAAGGTGTCGCCAACTAAAGATATTCGTCGATTAAAATTAGCTGACCCGTTGTCAATCAAAGAGGATTTAATCTTTTTTCAAGATTTTGACTTTAGAAGTAAAGAATTGGATGATATTCCAAAGTTATTCAATCTAAAAGAGGATTTAGCTATATTAATTACTTGGCTTAATAAAAAAGCCATGAATTTTACCGTCGAAGAGCAAGGCGGATTTTATAATGTATTGTTTCGTTCTAATTGGTTTGCTGATTATGTAAACAATAATCACTTGGCAACAACTGATGCTGATTTTGTTAAAAAATCGCTGGAATTTTACCTCAATGAAAGTGATTATTTATCAGAGTTTGAAGAGTTAGAAACAGTCAGAAACATCGCGCTGATTGAAAATTCGAAAAAAACGTTAGTGGAAAAAATTAAATTTTCCATTGCTATTAATGTGGATGAATTGAGCAGAAACAAAATTCAGGAAGGGATTCTTTCGCGAATTACTTATGAAGAAATTCCAGTTGTAGCGCCTTATTTAAATGATTTAAATAGTGTGAAAAACTACAATTTTTTAAGTAAAGACTTTGGTTTGCCCATTTATAATTTGACAGATTATGAGGTCATCCAAGTCTTAATTGCAAATCATAAAAAGTTGTCAGAATTTGAGTTTTATGCGCATTATTTGACTGACTTTGGGGTCGATTTTAAGAAAAATAATGGAAATCTTGATTTTGATAAAATTTATGAAATTCTTCAATATGACATCATTACACCTTTTGTTGGGGACGGAGGTAATAGACGCGATTTTTATACTTATGGTATTATAAAGTTATTGGAGTTACATTTCAAAACAACACTTGGTTTTCATGAAAAATTAAACGAAAATCAAACTTTCTACTCCTTTTCTTCTTCAAAACGGGCAATGGCTTGGCGTAAATATTTATTAGAGAATGAAATTGTAAAAGCTAAACCAGAATTAACACCTTCCTTTAATGTTTCTATGAAATAAGTTATTTGACTCGACAAAAAAATATCCGTGGTGCGTGCGGACAGAGCATCGCTATTGAACTTGCAAAAAATAATTCATATTATCAAAAATGATTTTTGTCGGGGCAAGTGGAAATAAGTATTTTGCATTTCAACAATAATACCGTTACCTACTTAGAGTATTTCCCAAATATAATTTGTAGTCCTTTAAATTTTTCCTATATTTGCTTTTAGGAACGCGAACTAAATAAATTGACATTCTTGAGAGAGAAAGTTTGGTCTTAGAGCATGTTTAAATTTTACTCTCCTGATAACCAATATTTTATGAACCTGACTTCAAATTAGCGCAGTCATGTATCTCGATATATTCCTTTGC
>CAYUNA010000340.1:0-5495 GCA_964445895.1 uncultured Saprospiraceae bacterium
GGAGCAAAACGGTTTTTGCAAACCGTTTTGCTCCCTTAAAATCCCTTTGGGAAAACATAAGGAAACTTAATTTACACTGTACTTACTATAGTAACAATAATTTCTTTTAAAGTTTACCAATTTCGCGTTCCTTATTGGATTTTTCGTTTTTTTTAGTGAAAAAACAGTCAATATCAACATTCATCTCGTTTTTTGCCTCAAGTAAGTCGAAAATAGCGGCGTTGCTTATTCCTTCAAATACCATTCATAAAGTCTATTTTCTTATCACTTTTGAGCTGATTTTTCCTAAGCATAACCACCCAAATTTGCATAATATCGTCCGTAATTCTACTGAACTTTGCTTTAATATTTTGATTTTTATAAAATGAGAGCTTACATTTGCCCAAGAGAAAAACACCAACTAACTGTGAAAGATATTATCTCACTCACATTTGGTTAATTGCATTTGAGAATACTCTATAAAATAATTCTCACAGTCGGATTGACCACCGATATATTGTGAGAAACTACACTCCCCCCCTTTCTATTAACAATGAAAGATGAACAATTAAGAATTAGAGAAAACAGGGTCAAATAATTGTTCACGATACATTAGTTAATTGCACATTACAAAACTCTCCCCCGAGATTATATTTGTTCACTAGTATTCGTCATTCTATCAAAAAAGCTATTCACCTATTTGTCAATTGACAAGAAGATATGAATGTAGATTCACTTCATTTTAATGTTACATTATCTTTTTGTGATTGGTTTCCTCCCTTTGAATAGTTTTTAAATTATTACCTTTTAATTTTTTTTTAATACTAAAATCAATGGTTTTACAAGCTATTTATTTTTAAGATAAAGGCATAGTATTTCAATTTTTTTTCAACTGAAAATCGGACAATTCATCAATGATTGACCTGAAATTGCTATGCCCATATTTGATTATTTAATTTATCAATCATCCGTTTTTTTAATTTAAAAATTTTACTAATGAACAATTGCTACACTATGCTAAAGTCAGGAATTCTGATGACGATTTTGGCTTTATTTTGCGCCATTAATTTGGTCGCTCAAACACAATATGTCGGTCCCAATGGGGGAAGCTGGCATGACGCTGCCAACTGGAACAACGGTTTGCCTGCCGCTGGAAATGACGCCAATATCTTTGGGTCGAACAGCGTAATTATTTCACAAAATTTGACATTTGATTATAATGTCCAAAGTTTTGCACCATTACAAATTGATGCTAATGTCGTCAATGAAGGTGTTCTTTCTCTTTCTGGGGGAGTGGCGATTAATGAAAGTTTTACGAACAATGGAGACTACAGAAACTTAGGCGGAACAAGTGTAATTGCTGCTTCGACAAGTTTTAATAACACAGGGACTTTAACTGTTCAAAATGGGGATTTTAACTGCGATGGCGCATTAAGTAATAGCGGTGATGTTGTTATCAACACGCTTTTTGATAGCGACGGAAGCTTTGTAAACACAGGTGCTGTCAATGTGCAGGGTACGTTTGAAAATTATGCCCATTTTGATAACAAAAATGGAGCAACAATCAATATTGCGAATGGTGCACATTTGAACAATTATGTTGAAAATACTTTCCAAAACAGAGCGGGAGGTATTATGACTATTTTTGGATTCGTAGATAATTTGGGGACTTTTATCAATAATGGAGACATCACTAACGATGGCTTTTTGACCAACGAATCATTGATGAACAACAACAATGGTGGATTGATTATCACGAAAAAAGAATTCAAAAACAACTCGACATTTAACAATAATAACAATGCAACTTTCCGTGTTTTTAACACGCCGGGTTTCAATAAAGGAACGTTCAATAATAATGGTACTTTTGACAATCAAGGACCTTTCACTAATGAAGTGGACGGTATTTTTAATAATGTTGGGACATTGATTAATATCAACGGTTCGGTTTATACCAACAAAGGAACATTGACTAGCTCTGGTACGATTCGCACAATTGGGCAAGTGACCAATGAAGGAAATATGGTGAACAATGGTGAAATGTCTTCACCAAACGGCGGTACTTTGATAAATACTCCAACAGGAATGTTTACAAACAACAACATGGTAACCAACTTGCAAATCATCACCAACGACGGTATGATGACCAATGATGGTCGATTTGATAACTCTTCTCCTGGGACATTGAACAACAACGCAGAATTTATTAATAAATTAGGAGGTTTTATTTCCAATGATTTTGAATTGAATAATTATGGTGATTTTCAAAACATTGGTCAAATCGAAAATGGTGTGCGTTTGTTCAATTACAGCATGTTTGACAACAACGGTATTTTAGAAAATATTGGTGATTTTGATAACTTAATGGGTGCAGATTTTAACAATGCAAAATTGAATGGCATTGGAGGTGTTTTGAACAATAACGCTGGTGGTATTTTTACCAATGCAGGTACGTTCAATAACGAAAATGAAGTATTTGTTTTCGAATGTTCCGAATTTGTTAATTTACAAGGTGGCGCTATTAATAATAACTATTGGTTTACCATTGAAGGTATTTTTTGGGATTTTGGCATCATTAACAATACTGCTAACGCTGGATTTTTCTACAACGGTGTATTAATTGATGGACCAACTTCTGATGAAATTTGCGAAAACGTTTCGGTTGCTTTGGATGCCGACGGTACTGCAAAAGTGACGGGTGTATCATTATCTGTTACTTCTTTGGATGATTGTACAACTATCTTTTTGACGGTAGATGACGAAGATGAATTAAACTACACTTGTGCTGACTTAGGTCAAAATACGGTAACGTTGACTTTAGAAGACCGTAAAGATAATTCGGTATCTTGTGATGCTGTTGTTACGATTACTGATGAAGTATTGCCCGTTTTGACCGCTTGTCCTCAAGACATCGCAGTCATAACTGAGACGACTGCTGAAAGTGTAACCTGGACTGCACCAACTGCTACGGATGTATGTGGCCCTGCTACTTTAACTTCAACACACGACTCTGGTGATACTTTTCCACTCGGTACAACACAGGTGACTTATACCGCTGTTGACCCTTCTGGAAACAGCATTTCTTGTTCTTTTAACGTAATTGTTGCTCCTGCTGGTGACTGTGCGGATATCCGCAATGTACGTAAGGTTTTGAATACAAAAACAAGCTGCGGAACTGGTGCTAGCTACGTGATGTGGTTGCAAGGTGGCATTCGTTATACAGCTGGCGATGATTTAATTTTTGTCGATTATAAAGACAATACCGCTTTGTTGACAGGTACAGTTTATAATGGCAACGAACGAGCATATGTTGAGGTTGTTTACTCTGGCAGAACATTTTCTACGCCTGCGGATAGCCCGAAATTGAATAATTGTGTGACGTCAGCTACTAGTAACTGGCGTTATTACCCGACTGTCTCGGGAACGGTAACCTTCGCTGATGGTAGCTATTGTCAACTAAGTCGACGAGGTCCTTCTTTCCAAATTGGAACTGGAGCAAATGACCAGGAAGTCAATAAGTTTGGTGGAAGTGGCTGGTTCACTTTGACAGAAAACGGCAACAGCATGAATGGTGATTTCAATTTCCGATTGTCTGGCGTAAATGCTCAGTCTTGTGAAAATAGCATTACGATTGAAGCAGAATGTGCAGATGCAATCGGTAGCAAGTGGAAGGTAAGTAACGATGACTCAGCTTCTGGTGGCAAATATTTAGCACCACCTACTGGACACATCAGCTACAATACGCCACCGACTTCTAATTCTGATATTTTGCAATACAATATCGCTGTAGTTGAAAGTGGTCAATACCGAGTATTTTTGCGTTCTCAAGCGCCAAATGGTAACTCTGATTCTTACTGGATTCAAGTTAATAATGGTGCATGGCAAAAATGGAATAAAGTAAACTTGACGAAGCAGGGTAACCATTACGATTGGGATCAGGCATCTGTTTGGAATGGCGGATATGCGCCTTGTCCATTGTCTTTTCACTTAAATCCAGGTACCAATACCATCAAAATTGCTTGGAGAGAGCCAGGTTTGCGATTGGATAAAGTATTTGTAACTTTGATTGGTAAAACACCAACAGGTCAGGGCGAATCGGTACCATCTTGTAATGGAAATGGTGGTGGAACGACTCCTTCTTGCAATAAAAACGCGTTGTTTGTAGTTGGAAACACTAACTTAAATACTGCCGATAACAAACTTAAGCAACGATTGATTAGCTTGGGCTATACCGTTGAATTGGCGGATGACAATTCTGTAGAAACAGCAGATGCAGACGGCAAAGGTTTGATTTTAATTAGTGCAACGGTTCTTTCTGGCAATGTAGGCTCTCGATTTACTCATGTCAATGTTCCAGTTATCGTTTCAGAACAATGGTTATTTGATGATATGAAAATGACCAGCACAACCGCTAACACACACTACGGTCAGTGGGGTTCAACTAAAAAAATCAGAATTACCAATTCTAATCACCCAATCACAGCAGGAATTAGCGGAGATGTGACCATCTTTGATGCTTGGCAAACTATCGGTTGGGGAATGCAAGTTGGTGGTGGTCAAAAGTTAGGTCATGCACCTGGCGCACCATCTGCAAAAGGTATGTTGTTTACTTATGAGGAAGGTGCGCAAATGCGAGGAATGATTGCTCCTGCACGTCGTGTCGGCTTCTTTATGAGAAATAATACAGCGAACTGTTTCAACAACAACGGCTGGGCATTATTTGATGCAACCGTAGCTTGGGCAGCCAATTGTGCCAATGGTACAAATGCTTTAACCAACAGTGAAATCTTAACCTTACAAGCAGCCGCAACCGACGAACGCACCGTTAATTTAAATTGGACAAACAACACCGCTTACAAAAACGAGCTGATGATGTTGGAACGCTCATTGGATGGTGAAAACTTTGAAGTTATCGACGAACGTTACGCACATGAAGAAGAAAATAACAACATCGAATTGTATGAAAATACGGACGCTACACCAGAAATTGGCACAAACTATTACCGTATCGCCATCTATCATACAGACGGTTCTACTTCGTATTCTAACGTACAAGTTGTGAATTTTGTGGACTTGGTTGACTTCGGTGTCTATCCAAATCCAACGACAGATTATGTTCAAGTTAACTTGGAAAGTGTGAAAGGCAAAGCGGTAAGTATTCGATTATTTGACAATTTGGGTCGCCCAGTTTTGGAAGAGCAGATTGATGAAGTAACGAACAATACGCATGAAATTAACTTGCGTCAACTATACGACGGTCGCTATTCTATCAGCATTTTTGTTGAAGGACAACGTCCGGTGACCAAGTCATTGGTTATTTTGCAGTAGTTCAGTTGATAGGCGGTGAAAATTTCTTTTATCAAGAATCGAAGGTTATTTACTTCGCATTCCTAAGACTGATAAAATTAAGAAAAAGCCGCTTGCAGAGTTTTAAACTTTAAACATTGAATTATAAATCCGTTAAGGGAGTTGGTAATAAATAACCTACCCATTATGGCGAAGTAATTTTTTTATTT
>CAYUNA010000341.1:0-5482 GCA_964445895.1 uncultured Saprospiraceae bacterium
TACTTGCAGATGGGCATTTGATAATATTTACTAAAATAGCTATAGCGTAGCGGCTCGCTTGGTAGAAATAAGGGTGAAATATACCAGAGTCGCATCGCGGCAGCCCCGCGCCGCAGGCACAGTTCTGACACCTGACTCGTCGTTAATTAATCTCCGATCACTCGTCCGAACAGTTCTTTGACTTTATCATAATGCTTCACAACTATGACTGTTTTACCCGATTCTTTAGCAAGAATTTCTGGAATATTTCCAAATAAAATCTGTGGGTAAATACTCTTTTCAGTTGCTCCAATCATAACCGCATCATAATTTTCGGCAGCATTAGTTATCCCTTCTGTAACGGAGTCGGAGTTAATAAGTTCACTATTTGGTGTGAGGTCATTCTCTTTCGCCATTCTTGCTACGGCTTCTTCCATTGCCGCAGCGTTTTTTGAAATATTTGCCATTGGCGCATTTTTAGTCACCACTTGACAAACCGTTACTTGTCCATTATTAGAACGGGCAATCGCAGCACTATATCCCTCGGCAACTCTCGCGTGTTTTCCACCAGAAGTCGGCAATAATATTTTTTTCAAAGCAGTGTCTCCGACAAATTTCACCAGCATTAAATCTGTACGTGAATGCTTGATAATATCGTCGGTTGTATTTCCTAAAACACGTTCTGCGTTGGTGCTAAACCCTTTCCAGCCAACGATGGTGAGTGAGCAATAATTTTGGCGGGAGGTTTCTAAAATGGCACGAGCAACATTGTGTCCAACTCGAATAATACCATGTGCTGGAACATCCAAACGCTCCGCTATTTTGAGCGCATCTTTTAAAATTTGTTCCTCTTCACCAATTCGTTTTTCATCGTATCGATTCGTCGGCAATTGTTCGGGGACAGTGACGACACGCAATAATAAAATCTCTCCATTTTTTTCTTTGGCAACCGCTGCGGCTAATTGAATCAGTCGTTCGGAAGTTTTCGGATTTGAAATAGGCACGATGACTCGAAATTTACCTTTATCAACTGTCCCACGTCCCATGCTGTGCGCGATATGTGACTCTTTTCCAGGAATCGCTGATTCTTCTGTTTGTCGCCCTTTCCAAATAACGAAACCCATCATACCAACTGCCAAAAATAAGATGGCTAAAAATAATGGCACAGGGTGTTGAAAAATTTGAGCAATCAGATAAAGGTTGGCTAAAATTCCTAAAATGGGCAGTAATGGCACCAACGGCACACGAAATGGACGTACCATATCCGGATACTTTTTTCGGTGAACTATCAAAGCAATATTGACTAAAATTAACGCTAATAATAAAACTGTATTGGCAAAAAAGGATAAATCTTCCAATGGCAACAACAACGCAAAAATTAAAATCATTCCACTTACCAATAATACTGAAATAATCGGTGTCCGCGTTTTTTTGTTGATAATACCGACTTCTCTTGGCATGTGTCCTAAATTACTCATCGACAATAGGACCCTCGACCCCGCCATCACCGAGGCATTGGACGCTGAAATCATCGAAAAAATCGCCCCCGCAATGATAACATAACCACCAACTGGCCCGAGGAACTTCTGCGCGGCTTCTCCCATCGATGCTTCTGTATATTCCGTCAATCCTGCAAACAAAACCACTAAAACTACGGCAGTATACAATATCGTCACCACGGTCATTGAAATGAAAATCGCCCGTGGAATATTTTTTACTGGATTTTTAACTTCGCCCGCTGAAGCTGCAATTGCCGAAAAACCAAAAAACGTTATAAATACCATCGCTGCCGTTCCTCCAATGGCTGCAATATCCGTCGAAAAACGGTTCATTACCTCCTCTACTTCAATAAATTTTAAGCCACCAAAAATAAACCAAATTAACAATAAAACTTTCGCAGCAGTAACAACGACTTGAAATTTTCCACTCTCTTCCGTTCCTTTGATATTCAAAAAAGTAAGCCCTGCCAATGTGATGATTCCAAACAAAGCTTCAACTGGACAATGCCACAAAAATTCATTGAAATAACTGGATAAACTGGCGATGTAAAACGCACAAGATGACGTATATCCCAGGAATAACGCCCATCCCACAAAATATGCCAACGGCGGCGTAAATGTTTTTCGCGCATACAAATACCCTTCTCCTGTGCGTGGATAAATGGACACAAATTCGCAGTAAGTCAGTGCAGTAAACAAGGCAACTATCGCCGCCAAAAGAAAGGATAAAATGGCTGCCGACCCAACATTCCGAATCGCTAAACCTGATAAGGTAAAGATACCTGCGGCAATCATCGTCCCAATTCCAATTGCCAAAGCGGATGTTAAGCCAAGGTCACGACTAAGTTCCGTTTCAATGTGTTGATTGTGCTCGTTCTTCATAATATTTTTCGTGTGTTTTGATTGGGCGAAGATAGAGAGAAATATATTAATGTCAAATATCAAAAGTAGGAAATAAAAAACCGTTTTCACGTAGAGTAAAAACGGCTTTATTTTTTATTTTTAAAATTCAAAAGTAAATAATCTTTGATTCTAAAATGCTTTAATTTTAAAACCGCCAATCATACTTATCCAAATTACTCAACCCTGCCTGCAGCAACTTTATCGTCTCTTCAATATCCGATTTATTCGCCATCTCAATCACCGAGTGCATGTGCCGCAATGGAATAGAAATCGCACCAGCAATCGCTCCTTTTTTACCATATCGCTGCACACCTGCGGTATCTGTTCCACCTTTTGGTAAGACTTCAGGTTGCCATTTGATTTTCTTTTTATTGGCTAATTCTTTTAAATACTTCACCATCCGATAATCACAAATCGTCGAGCCATCCATGATTTTTATCGCCGTACCTTCTCCCAAACTCGTTACCTTTTCATGCGCTTGCGCACTCGGTACATCAAACGCAATCGTGACATCTAAACCAAAACCAAAGTCCGGGTCAATCAAATGTGCCGACGAAATCGCACCCCGCAAACCGACTTCTTCCTGCACCGTAAAAACCGCATAAATATCGTAAGGAACTTTCTTTTTCTGTAAATTTCTAAGCGTTTCTAAAAGAATAAAAACGGAAACACGGTTGTCCAAAGATTTACTATTGACACAATCACCCATTTCAATTAACTCTCGCTCTCGTGTAATCGGGTCGCCAATAGAAATGTACTTTTCTAACTGCTTTTTCGACATGCCCGTATCAATAAAATAATCCTGAATCTGTGGCGGTTTGTTGCGCTCATCAGGCTTCATGATATGGATAGGCTTGCTACCCATCACGCCCATGATGTCCTTCTTCCCATGAACAATGACACGCTGTGCCGTTAATGTCTTTGGGTCAAAACCGCCGAGCGTATGCAGTCGAATAAATCCATCATCGTCAATGTGAGTCACAATAAAACCAATCTCATCCATGTGTGCCGCAACCATCACTTTCTTAGCTTCTTTACCTTTTTTGACCGCAATGATATTGCCCATATTATCTACCGAAACAGCATCGACCAATGGAGTGACTTCTTTCAAAATAAAGGCACGAATTTGTTGTTCAAACCCTGAAGTGCCTGGAATTTCACAGATTTTTTTGAGTAAATTGATATTTAACATTGACTTGTTTTTTTTCCAACTAATTCGAGACGATACACATTTTTTGGCATCCGGCTCACGGTTTTTAAAAGCGTAAACGCGAATTTACCATTAATTTTCAAGGGTTTAAATATTTTAAAAGAAATATTGCATTGGAGCTGATTTTGAAAATAAAAAAACCTGCACTGAAAGCATTCTTTCAAAGCAGGTTTTAATTTTCAAAACAGTAATAAAGTGCTTATCCAGCGATCGCTACTACTTCTTTAATATCTGGAATCATCCGCTTCAACATTCCTTCAATTCCTGATTTCAAAGTCACCGTCGAAGATGGACAACCGCTACAAGCTCCTTGCATAATCACGCTTACTACGCCCTGATTATAGGATTTGAATTCAATATTTCCACCATCCATTTCTACCGCTGGCTTGACATACGTTTCAATTAATTCCTTGATTTTCACAACCGTTTCTGCATCATCTTCCGAATAGGCATGGCTTTCCACTTGGTCAGCTTCCATTTTTTCGATGGCTTCCGCATACCCTTCCTTCACGACTTCACCACCCTCCTCTACATATTTTTTCAAATAATCTTTCAACTTCAACATGATGTCTTCCCACGCATAGTTGAACTCCTTGGTGATGGTCACAAAGTTATTACTGATATAGACATATTTCACGTACGGAAATTCAAAAACTGCCTTCGCCAATGGCGACCATTCTTCCGCAAATTCTACTGTCTTAAAATCAGCCGTGCCGCGATACAACATACGGTTCGTGACAAATTTTAAAGACTCTGGATTCGGCGTTTGCTCGGTGTACAACATGACCGGGCTATTTGTTACTGTATTCATATTATTTCGATTGATTCGATTATTTCGATTTTCTCGATTACTCTTTATAGGATTATTTCTATTCTGGTGCAAAATTAACACCTTTTGGGGGAATGAAGTTTATTTGGGAGTTGCTTATTTGATTAAAATCCTGTTTTTATTTCGGGGGCTAACGTGACGCAATTTTTCAAATTGTGCCTGCCCTTGCTTACTATTGCTGGAAAATCTGTCGGTTTTCGGAGGTCGCAATTTGGAAAATTGAGTCACGTTAAGTACTCGAATTAATTGATGAATCTCAATAAAATAAGCCAATTAATTTCAGCAATCCGCGCCATCAACCGTACAACTCATACCGAACTTGTCGCTTATCATATCCCATTTCTACAATCAACTTCTCTACCGCCTCATCAATCATATTACTCCAACCACAGATATAAAAAACCACATCTTCCCGCACGTCTTTATATTGTTCTAAATAAAATTGATGGAGATAACCTTCTTTAAATTCCGCTTTTCCTTTCGGCAAATTCTCCGCTCGCGACAACGCTACCGAATATTTGAAGTCAGGAAATTTGTTTATCATTTCTTCAAATTCCTTTTGATATAAAATGCCTTCTTGATGCCGTGTTCCAAATATCAAATGCAGTTTTCCATGCTGTTTTTTATTCAAATACAAATCCCATAACATGCTTCGAAATGGCGCAACACCCGTACCTGTACAGATAAAAACGATGTCTCGCTGTTCCGTTTCTGGCAAATAAAACATCCCCGCTGGGTCTTTGAATTTCAACGTCGAACCTACGGCAATTTCATTAAACAAATACTCCGTACCTGCCCCACCTTCTAGTTTTACGATACAAAATTCCAGCACATTCGAGCCATCGGGATGATTGGCAATCGAATAACTACGCCACCGCTTGGTTCGCATATCCGAAATCGGTAAATCCATTGTGACAAATTGCCCCGCCTTAAAATTAAATACTTCCTCTTGCTCGATTTTCACAAAAAAACTTTTTGTCGTTTCGTTGTGGTCTTCGATTTTGATGACGGTGCTGTTGTACCATTTTTTTGGCATAATTTAGTTGATTGGTTTTGAAAAGA
>CAYUNA010000342.1:0-5479 GCA_964445895.1 uncultured Saprospiraceae bacterium
AATGAGCAATGAGCAATTTTGAGTGTGGGTTAAAATTTATTGTGATTGGGAAAGCCGGGGTGCATGCTGTATTTCATAGAATCGAAAATCACCGAATTAACTACTACGCGGCACAGAAGTACTTGGACATAAAGCGTTTGCAAAAACGCTTTATGTCCATCAAACTCTAACCCGCATTGCCGCAGGCAATGCGCACTATATTTTAGAAGCTCGAAAATCGTAAGATTTTCGAGCTTCTAAAATATGAGAATAAATATGTCCAGATACTTCAGTTATTTTTGAATGATAACTTTTCCTTGTTTTACGATGTTTTGATCGAATTTTATAGCATAAAAATAGCTTCCAGCAGCAAAATCAGATACCTCAATTTTTGTTGAAATATTTTCAATATCAAGCATTTTTAATGCTCTACCTGAATTATCAAAAAGTATAAATTGCATACCTGATTTCAATTCATTCTTTTCCATTTCAATAAATAAGTCATCACTCGTTGGATTTGGAAATATAGAAATTGCATCGTTTATAATTTCGTTAAAAACAGCATTGGGTTCAATTAAATTAATTTCAAATTTAATGATTCTTTCGTCTTCACAGGCGTTCAATGCTATTGCGTAAACAACCATATCTGATGTTACATTTTCTAATTCATAGGTTGATGATAATTCTGAAAAATCTCCATTTTCATCGATAGTCCAAAAGTAATTGCCAGAAGGAGCTGTTAAAGTGATAGACCCTTCGAATTCTACGCTGTCTTGAACTATTGTAAGTTGACCAAGTGCGGTCGATTCGTGGAAAACTATTGTTTGGTCTGCACTAATATCGTTGTGAGTTGATATGGCTCCATTAGGCCAGAAAATTTCTACCAATCTAACGAGTTCAGCATCTCCTATTCCAAAATGAAGTTCCAAACCATTGTTAGAAGCATACGATGATTCGGATGAAATGAACCTAGTCTGAACAAGTATTACACCGTTATTGATTGTCGTTATGTTTACTTTTGCTCCAATTGCACTAAAGTTGGATACAACTCCATAGCAACGAATTTTCAACCAATGCTTATCTGTCGTTGTATTTTCATAAAGAGAGTTAGGTTGATTATCGCGGTTCGTCACAAATAAGTCCAAGTCTCCATCATCATCAATATCTCCGACGGTATTACCTCGGCTATTGCTAATATCCGTGTAGATAGGCGAATTGAGATCACTGGTAAAATTGCCATTTCCATCATTTCTATATAGCCGGTTTCTTTGATTGTTAGCATTCATAACCAACAAATCAAGGTCTCCATCATTGTCAATATCGGCGAAGCTACTACTGTAGGAATCTGTTATATCTGTTACAACATCGCCAGTTTCTATTTTTTCAAAATTGCCGTTTCCATCATTTTTATAGAGAAAATTAGCTTGATTTATTGTGTTCGAAACAAAACAATCAAAATCTCCATCATTGTCAATATCTCCCCAGGTACAAGAGTAGGAATTTCCACCATCGGTAACAATTGGATCATTAGTTAGTGGCTCAAAATTGCCGTCACCTTGATTAATGAAAAGTGCATTATTATCATTAAAGCGATTACAAATAAAGAGGTCTGGAAACCTGTCGTTGTTGACATCTACAAAACTTGCGTAGTTACTTTCTGGGTAGTCTAAAAGTGGACTATCAGTTATTTTTGTGAAAGTTTTATCACCATTATTTAGGTATAAGAAGTTGTCTTGACCTTCCAGATTGGCAATAAATAAATCCAAGTCGCCATCATTGTCGATGTCTGCCCAATTACTACTTTGCGATTGTCCCAAATCTTCGACGATAATGCCATTTTCAACTTTTTCATACACTCCGTCTTCGTTTTCAAATAAGAAATTGGGATGTAAAAAATTCTGACCTCCTTTTGATAAGTAAAAATCGGTGTCACAATCATTGTCGTAGTCAATCCAACTATGTCCTAGGTTGAGATTCATTGGTTCAAAAAATGGATGATTATCGACCTTTTCAAAAGTCCCGTCTCCATTATTTAAGTATAATAAATTAATACCTTCTATATTTCCAACGAAAAGGTCTAAATCTTGGTCATCATCAATATCAAACCAGCTACAACCATAAGATTGACTGTTGTCACTGACGATATCTCCGGCAGTTATTTTTGTAAAATTTTGACTAAAAAGGAAGGAAGGCAACAAGCATAATGTTGCTAAGAAAGAACGTGAGCGTAACATACTTATAGGTTTTTTATTTAAAAAATATTATTACAAAGGTAAAAAATATAATAACAAGATTTCATTTTAATTTTTCTAAAGGGAAAATCAATACAACGAAACCCTAACTCTCCTCCTTCCTTTTAAAATAATAATACGTCTCCACCTGACTCTGAATCGCCAATTCTTGCCCATCTTTTTGATATTCATTCTTCATTTTAGCATCCAGAATTCGCGCTTTCACATTATCACTCCACTGAATATTGAGCATATCCATAATCTGTCTTCGTACGTTCAGATCATAGATTGGGAATGCCGCTTCGACTCGATAACTGAGGTTACGCACCATCCAATCTGCCGACGATAATAGAATTTTTGGCTTACCATTATTGTGAAAGACAAACACTCGTGCGTGTTCCAAAAAGCGGTCAACAATGCTGATTGCTTCGATGTTTTCGCTGATACCTTTGACTTGTGGCACGAGTGAGCAAATCCCCCGAATAATCAACTTTACCTTCACGCCTGCCTGACTTGCCTCGTAGAGTTTATCAATCATTTTGCCATCTTGCAGGCTATTCATTTTTAGAAAAATTTCGGCAGGTTTACCTTTCTTAGCAGCCGCTATTTCGTTATCAATCAAATCAACCAAGCCTGTTCGCAAATTAAATTGTCCAACCAATAAATGCTTAAAATCGTGCGTTGGTGGTTTGACGGTTTCCAAATAGGTAAACATCCGAACGACTTCATTGGTTAGGCGTTTGTCAGCCGTGAAAAGTCCATAATCGCCGTAGATTTTAGCGGTGTCTTCATGGAAATTTCCAGTACTTAAATAGGCATAAAAATTTGGTTTTCCTTGTTCTAAACGTGCTACTAAGCCGAGCTTGGCGTGGACTTTTACACCCGGAAAACTATAATGTACCCGTACGCCAGCAGCTTCCAGTTTCTCGCCCCAACTCAGGTTCGCTTCCTCATCAAAACGCGCTTTCACTTCGATAAAAACAAAGACTTGTTTTCCCGCTTTTACTGCTTTCATCAATGCCCTCATAATCCGTGAATCTTTTGCCACCCGATACTGCGTAATTTTGATATGGGTCACTTTGGGGTCTTCAGCAGCTTCTTCAAAAAAGCGAATAACGGACTCGTACGAATGGTAAGGAACGGAGATTAGATGGTCCTCTTTTTTGATGATTTCAAAATAGTTTTTCGTCTTTTCTAATGGCGCATAGGAGAGAGGTGGCAATTCATTATTTTTCAAATGATTTTTGCCAAAGGTTGGAAATTTGAAAAAATCGAAGTTGTTGTGGTAGCGACCTTCAACCAGCAAATCTATTTTCTCTAAATTAAAAGCATCCATCAAAAAATTCAACAGTCGCTTAGGCATTTCGCGATCATAAACAAAACGCGAAGCCGGACCAACTTGTCGCTTGCCGAGACTCGTTTTGATTTTTTGAATTAAATTACCCGAGAATTCATCATCAATATACAATTCTGCATCCCGTGTTAATTTTACGGAATAGGTATCTAAAATATCATATCCTGGAAACATCGCCGACAAGGAATGCCGCACAATATCATCTAGCATAATCACATCATGTTGCCCTTCGATGGACGGCAACTCAATGAATCTCGGCAGGTGGTCTGACGGAATTTTTACAATCGCATACTCGTCTGGCGCATGTGATCGAGCTTTGTCTTTCATCAGCACGGTCATGTACAAAGCGGCAGTATTTAAAAACGGGCGAATCTTGTGTTTGACCAACAAAACAGGCTGCACATACGGCAACATATATTCTGAAAAATAGCTTTCAACATACTCGCGCTGTTCATCATTTAAGTCCAATCGGCGGAGTATATTAATGCCGTGTCCCTTTAATTCAGGGATAATTTCTTTTTGAAAAATATCAGAAAATTCAACTTGCTGTTTGTTGACAATCCGTAAAATATCTTTTAATAAATGTTTGGGGTCGTAGTCTAATTGTTTTTTTGTTTTTTTGCTAACGCGCACCAAATTCCGATTAGAAGCCACTCGAACACGGAAAAATTCATCCAAATTATTGGAGTAAATTGCCAAAAATTTTAATCGTTCAAATAGCGGTACAGCTTTATCCTTCGCTTCTTGCAAAACGCGATAGTTGAACGATAACCAACTGATGTCCCGATGAATGTACGGTGTTTCTTTTTCCATAATTGTAGAGTGCTGTTGAAATCATGGATTGTTGTTGAAGTTAAAGGTAAGCGTTACTTTCAAAGTAACGCTTACCTTTAACTTCAACAACAATCCATGATTTCATTTTCCAAAAGCAAGGTTACAAATTCTTAATTCGATTGCAAAAAAATGAGCATTAAGTTTAAAATTTATTTTTTAAAACAAACTCATTTGCTCCCCTGAATCGGCGTTTAACAACTTTGGTCCACGCACTTCAATTTCCTCAAAATCGCGCAATTTTTCAAACAAATAAGCCGTCGCTTCGGGAGCTAAAATATTGTCGGGTTCGTGCGGGAAAAAGTAGATTTCAGATACGCCATTTGACCACCATTTTTTCAATTGTAAAGCCCATTCATCTAAGCGCGTATAATCCGTTTCATGCAGTCCGTTACCAACAAAACGAACCATTACTTTAGGAGCAGTTACTGCCAAATGTAGGACGTCTCGCCGCCCTGATACATCTGTAATGACGAGTGCAATATTCTGTATTTCAGCCAATTGCACTAATTTTGCAAAATTGTCAGGATGAGCAAACCAACTCTCATGTCGCACCTCGATTGCTAAGGGAATTTCCTTGGACCATTTTTCAAAAAACAATTCTAAAACAGGTAATCTATCTACGCCAAAATACGGTGGCAACTGCATAAAACAACACCCTAATTTCTCCCGTAAGCCCGCGACTACTCGACAAAATTCCTGAATTTTTCCGCTGCCATAACCCAGGTCTCGGGAATGTGAAATTTGCTGCAATACCTTCGGACAAAACCGAAAATCTGCTGCTGATTCTGCATACCATTTTTGAATCGTCGTTTCGGTCGGCATCCTATAATGCGTGGTGTTGAACTCGATGGTATTGAACTGCCGTGAGTAATGGTGCAAATAGTTGGCAGGCTTCGTTCCTTTAGGGTAAACGGTACCAATCCACTCTTTCATACTCCAACCTGTGCAGCCGAGATAGACCTTAGTTTTTTCGTCTTTTTTGGGTAAATTTTTTAGAAATAAATCATTGCGGGAAGGTTCGGTTGGTAAGGTGAAATTGACGTTTGAGATATTGTCTAATTTTCCGAATTTCATGTGTAGA
>CAYUNA010000343.1:0-5475 GCA_964445895.1 uncultured Saprospiraceae bacterium
TCACACTAAGTGCTTGGACATAAATAAGTTATACTTTTGACCGAGCAGATTTTTGTGATTTTACGAGGCATTTTTTGAAGGAATAGCCGTAGCTATTTCTGATAAAAATAACGAAGTAAAATCCAAAAAGATGCCGTCATAAATTGTGTAAGTTATTTTTGTCCAAGCACTTAAGGAACGCGAACTAAGTAACCTTCGATTCTTGAAGGCATCTTTTGCGCTCATTTTGCACTTTGAAAATCCTCATTATATCAACATAAATCGGACTTTCAAAGCACAAAATGAAACCAAAATCTGCTGGTTCAAGAACCGAAGGTTATTTAATTCGCGTTCCTAAACAAACAACATCCAATTATGAAAGGAAAATTTACCAATTTTTACGCTATTTTAGCTGTCCTCTTTCTGCTCTATTCTTTTTCATCTTCTGCACCAATTGGACGAACGGGGGCACCAGGGGATAGCAACTGTACTAATTGTCATGGACCCGGAACAAGTTTTGATGGAAATGTCCAAATCACAGGATTGCCAGCAAGTATTACGCCCAACCAAACGTATCAAATTACCGTGTCTTCATCGGTCACTTCTGGTTCACCTACTCGAACTGGATTTTCGATGGTGACATTAGACGGAAGTAACAACAATGCGGGTGCATTATCAAGCAACAGTGCAAATACAAATTTGATAACGTCAGGTAATGGAAGAGTCTATTTTGGACATGCACCTGCAACCAATTTCAACGGCAATACCTCTATCAGTTGGACAGTAGATTGGACCGCACCTGCTGGACCGGCTGGTGAAGTGATTACTATGTACACCAATAGCATTCTTGCCAATGGTGGCGGTAGCGGTGGCGACAATATGTTTCACGATGAAGTCTCTGGAACGATTGCTGGTGGTGGTGGCGGTAACGTAACGGCGATGATTACCAATACGACTGATGTTTCTTGTTTAGGTGGCAACGATGGTTCTGCTACCGTAGAAGCGACTAATGGCTCTGGCAATTACCAATACAATTGGTCAAACGGTGGCACAACTGCAACGATTAACAACTTGACAATTGATAACTACTCCGTCACCGTCACCGACTTGATGAACGGGTCAACTGCTGAAGCGATGACCTTTGTTAATCAGCCTAATACCGAGGTGAGTGTTAATATTGTCATTCAACAAGATGTTGATTGTAACAATCCAATAGGGTCGGCTACCGCAAATGGAATGGGCGGAACTGGTAGTATTTCCTATAGTTGGTCAAATGGTGCAAACGGGCAAACCGTTAATCTAAACGCTGGACCATACACCGTAACCGCAACGGATGCTAATGGCTGTACTAATACTGCTTCTGGAACAATCGCTTCTGATACCACGCCCCCAAATGCAGATGCTGGCGCGGATATGAGTATCGACTGTAACAACCCAACGGTAACTTTGAATGGTACGAACTCAACAGCTGGTTTGACTTACAATTGGACAACTCTTGACGGAAATATCGTTAATGGGGCAAATACAATGACGCCAACTGTTGATGCTACAGGAACTTATACTTTGACCGTTACCAATTCAAATAATGGTTGTACCAGTTCATCTTCTACAATGGTAACTGGCGATGCGACACCACCAGTTGCTAATGCAGGGAGTGATATGGAAATTAGTTGTACAGCTACAACAGTTACTTTAGATGGAACGGGGTCTTCTGGTACAAATTTATCTTACGCCTGGACAACCCTCGATGGAAATATTACCAATGGTGCAAATACTGCAACTCCTGAGGTGAATTTGGCAGGTATCTATACCTTGACGCTTACCAATAATGCAAATGGGTGTACCGATACTGACGAGGTTACGGTTACTGAAAATGCAGATATTCCAGTCGCTAATGCAGGCATACCCGTTACATTAACTTGCGTTGATAATTCAGTGATGTTAGATGGTGCAGGGTCTTCCACAGGTGCAAATATCAGTTACCTTTGGACAACAACTAATGGAAATATCGTCAATGATGCCAATACCTTGAACCCAACAGTGGATGCTGCTGGGCAGTATTGCATTGAAGTTAGCGACAATAACAATGGCTGTGTCAGTATGGCTTGTGTGACGGTTACTGCCGATTTTGTAATGCCAATGGTGGTCATTGCTCCGCCAAATAATATTGATTGTAATAATAGTTGTGTAACATTGGATGCTACGGGGTCTTCGCAAGGCAATGATTTTACCTATCAATGGACTGGTCCAAATATTGTGAGTGGTGCTAATACGCTAATTGCGGAAGTTTGTTTGGTTGGAACGTATGAATTAGTTGTTACAAACATAAATAATGGTTGTACCGCTTCGGCTGTAGTTATTGTGAATGAAAATACGACAGCACCAACCATTTCTATTAATATTTCTGATGTGTTAAATTGTAACAATTCTACTGTAACGATTAGCTCAGTTTCTTCTGCTATAAATTCAAGTTATGATTGGACAGGGCCAAATAATTTCACATCGAATATTGCCAATCCAAGCGTTTCCGTAGCAGGCACATATACTTTAACAGTAACTGATAATGACAATGGTTGCTCGACCTCCATTCAAGGTATTGTGAATGAAACAACGTCTCCTGTCGTCACTATTTCTAATCAAACAAATGTAGATTGTAATGATCAAAATACGGGTTCGGCAACAGCTGTAGCTACCGGAGGTACAGGAAATTATACTTATGAATGGTCAACTGGTGGAATGATGGCTACTGAAACGGGCTTACCTGCCGGAACCTACACTGTAACCACAACCGACGGCGACCAATGTACTGCTACCGCAATGGTCACTATCACTGAACCAACTGCTATCACGGTCAATGCTTCTGCAACAGGCGTAACTGGTGCAGGCACAAACGACGGAACAGCCACTGCCAATCCAATGGGTGGTACTCCAGACTATACTTATATGTGGAGTAATATGGAAACCACGCAAATGATTTCCAACTTAACTCCTGATAACTATACCGTTACGGTAACGGATGCCAATGGCTGTACAGCGGTTGAAATGGTGGTTGTGAGTAATTTTGATTGCGGTGGTTTATCGCTTGATTTTAATGTAAATAATGCAACGTGTAATGATGGAAACGATGGTAGCATCACTGCCGTATTAAATGGCGGTACGATGCCAATCACTTATATGTGGAGTAATACTGGAATGGGCGCAACTATTTCCAATTTAGAAGCGGGTACCTACACTGTCACGGCAACAGATGCCAATAATTGTCAACTAACAGGTAGTGCAACAGTAGAAGAACCGATGGCAATTACCGCTATGGCAACTGGCACAAATGTATCCTGTAATGGCGGCATAGATGGCACTGCAACTGCAACAGTTACTGGTGGAACAGGTGTTTTGACTTATGAGTGGGACAATGATATGGAAGGTGCAATGATTACAGGATTAAGTGCAGGCGTCTATATCGTTACGGTGACTGATGAAAATAATTGTACGGCAATGGCTTCTGTGACCATTACTGAACCTGCTGCTATCGTCCTTTCTGTTAGCACTACTGACGAAACTGCCAATGGTGCTAACGATGGAACTGCTTTAGCCAACGTCTCTGGTGGCGTGGGCAGCTACTCCTTCATATGGTCAAATAATGAAAATACACAAGGAATTTCAAACCTTTCTCCAGGTGACTATTGTGTAACGGTAACGGACGCAGACGGCTGTACGGCGGAAGCCTGTGGATTTGTGATGATGTTTGGCTGCGGCAATGTATCTACAGTCGTGAATTCAACACCTGTTAGCTGCTTTGGTGAATCTGACGGTTCAGCTTCGGCGGAGTCTTTTGGTGGAACAGAACCTTATACTTATGCTTGGTCAAATGGTGCAAACACGGCTAATGTCAATGGTTTGCCAGCCGGTATTTATACTGTAACTTGCACTGATGCAACTGCTTGTTCTGCCGTAATGAACGTAACAATTGAGCAACCTGATGAATTAATCGTTTCTGTTTTTGAATCAGGAAATGTCGATTGTGAAGGCAATGAAAACGGCTTTGCCAGTGCTGGTGCAATGGGTGGTATTTTGGCTTATAGCTACCTCTGGAATACTGGTGACACCACTTCGACAATCATGAATCTTGCACCTGGAACGTACAGTCTGACCGCAACAGATGCCAATAATTGTACTGCCGAGACTAGTATAGAAATTGAGATATTGCCTGATACGGAGATGCCGATTGTCTTAACCAACGACGTAATCGTGTTTTTAGATGCTAACGGTATGGCGAGTGTTACGCCTGCAATGGTGGACGCTGGTTCGACCGATAATTGCGGCATTGCAGAATTTGTTTTAGACCTCACCGAATTTGGTTGTGACGATTTTGGTGCAAATGAAGTCATCTTGGCTGTTTTGGACAATGCAGGTCTTTGTGCAGCAGCAACCGCAACAGTGATGGTCAGTGATACCATCGGACCTGTGCTGACTTGTCCGATGAATATAGCGATGCAAGGCTGTGGTTTAGTAGTCGAATATGACCCACCAACAGCTACCGATAATTGTGCAGTAGGCGACCCATTTATTGTGGATGGTCTGCCAAGTGGGGCTAATTTTCCATCAGGAACAACGACAGTAGAGTGGGGGGTAAATGATTCGTTTGGCAATCCTAGTATGTGTAGTTTTACGGTAACTTTAGAAGATGATTTTTCTGCTTCAGCAACTTTCACTATGCCAACTTGTGCAGGCTTTTCTGACGGAACAGCGACCGCAGAAACAACCAATGGTGTGTCTCCTTTTACTTATGAATGGAACGACCCTGCAATGCAAACCACGCAAACCGCCACCAATCTATCTGCTGGTGAATATATGGTGACGGTCACAGACGCATCTGGTTGTGCAACTGTTGCAATGATTACTGTTGAAGAACCAGAAGTGATTGATATTCAAATTATCGAAGTTATTCCTGAAACGAACAATGATATGGATGGTGCAATTACCATCGAAGTCAATGGAGGTACAGGTAATCCATTCACTTATCAATGGTTTATGAATGGCAATTTGTTTTCAGAAGACCCTAATTTGACTGGTTTATCTGCTGGTGAATACGTTCTCTTTGCTACTGACCAGTCAGATTGTGTGAGTTCTGATACAGTTGTTGTCGATATAAATGTGGGCATTTTTGAAAACAATGATGAACAAAACATCGCACTATATCCAAACCCAACGACGGGCAAATTTCAGTTAGACATTGAATTGTCTATTGAAAAAGAGGTCGGCATTTCCGTTTTTGATGTGACTGGTAGAACGGTTTTTGTACAAAATGAACAACCGATTTTGAAAGATAATATAACCATTGATTTGACAGACTTTACGGATGGAATATATCTGGTAAGGGTACAAGTAGGCGAGGATGTTTTGGTGAGACGGATTATTTTGAGGGAATAAATTAGAGGCTGAATCAAAAGTTTCTTTAAATTATCAGGAGGGAGAAAATTGCAAATTTTCTCCCTCCAA
>CAYUNA010000344.1:0-5462 GCA_964445895.1 uncultured Saprospiraceae bacterium
CGAGGCGGCTTTAGCCGCCGAGCAAAACGTAAAGACAGTTTTTACACACTGTACTTACTTTCGATTAATATTTATGAATAAAAGAGAAGACATACAACAGCTGTTACAAAGGCAATTCTCCTTTCTTACACAAGTTGATATTGATATTCTCCTAAAAGTCGCTACCCTCAAGACCTACAAAAACAAGCAAACCATTCTTAAAGTAGGGCAAATTCCCAACATCATCGGCTTTATTTCAATCGGAATGATTCGCGGCTACCACATCGACGAGGAAGGTGACGAAAAGACTGTTTTTTTACGTCCGACGCATACCTTTTTTAGTACACCAGAAACAATTGAAGGGATGCAACCTTCCAAATATACTTACGAAGCTATTGGCGAAACCGAAGTTTTAGAATTCCCTTTTTCTGCTTTTGAACAACTCACGTTTACCAATTTAGCTATTGCCCGACTTTTTGCGGAAGGCTTGAAAGAAACTGTTTTGACGCTCGTTTTTAGAGTAGAAATGTTGGCAGGGATGACACCAGAAGCTCGTTATGATGCATTGTTAAAACAGCATCCACAGTTTTTTCAAAAGGCCTACAATAAATACATTGCCAATTATCTAGGCATCACGCCAAATTCATTGTCCAGAATAATAAAACGCAAGAAAGCTGCAAAAACTTAACTTATGTATATTTTTATTTAAAAATCTTGCCCTATATTTACGCATCTTTATTTTTATCAACGAAATTTAATTTGGTTATGGAAGGTCATTTGTTTGGAATCCCAAATGTGGACGTTTATTTAGTTTTAGGAATTCTTATCTTTTTTGCTCTGATGGAAACGCTTGCGGGCTATCTAAAACGCAGTAAAAAAACGAAAGGCGATTGGATTCAAGAGTTTGGCGGTTTTTTAATGGTCTCAATTCCGATAAAAACAGGGATTGTATTGTCCTCTATCGCATTGTGCCATTTGTTGATTCCTCAAATGAATTTAGTGTTGTATGGTTCAAGTTTTGCCTTGGTTACCATTATCTATCTCTTGGGCGATGACCTCTTACAATATTGGTATCACCGCTCCGCCCATGAATATCAATTTTTGTGGAAACTCCACCGTACCCACCACCAAGCGGAAGAATTAGGTTTTTTTGCTGCTTACCGCAACGCTGGTTTATACTATATATTAATGCCAAATCTCTGGTTGGGCGGCGTTTTCGTATTTCTCGGAGGTGCAAAAGCAGTGGCATTGGGTTTGATTTTAAAGCAAGTCATCGTTATCGGCGCGCACAGCACGATTCAGTGGGATAAGTTTTTCTACGAACGCAAATGGCTCAATCCGATAACCTGGGTTTTGGAACGCATTTTCATTACGCCCGCTTTCCATTATGCGCATCATGGTAAAACCAAACGCGATGGCATCAGCGACCCAAATGGTAATTTTGGAAATATGTTTTCCTTATGGGATCAGATGTTTGGAACAGCAACATTTACTCGCCAATTCCCTTTAGAATTGGGTTTGGAAAACGACCCTAAAGAACATTGGACAGAAGCTTATTTTCATCCATTTATAAAATCTAAAAATCCAAACAGCGAATTATCCAAAGGATATGTCAAACACGATACAACTACCAATGAACCTGCGACGGTTCATTTAGAAAAAGGAAAAAAATACCTATATTGTGCCTGCGGGATGAGCAAGAACCAACCATTTTGCGATAGTTCTCATCATGGTTCTAAGAAAACACCTGTGCTTTTTGAAGCTAAACGAACGGGTGAAGTGCGGTTGTGTAATTGTAAAAAAACGAAAGCGAGCCCGTTTTGTGATGATTCTCACTTGACGTTTGAAAATTGACGGACGGTATGCAAGTAGTTGAAAATACATCATTAATTCATTGCCTACCGTTTACCGTTTTAAAAATAAAATATGTTAAACCTAGCCACCATCCTCGAAGATAGCGCGCGTCGCTACCCTACAAAAGACGCATTCATTTTCATGGATACGCACCTCAATTTTGCACAAATCAACGGCGCAGCTAACCAAATTGCCAACGGATTAAAAGCAATTGGTATCGAAAAAGGTGATAAAGTTGCCTTGAATTGCTTGAATTTGCCTTACTTCCCAATGGTTTATTTTGGGATTTTAAAAGCAGGGGCAACTGTCGTTCCATTGAGCGTCTTATTGAAAAGGGACGAAGTAGAATATCATTTGAATGACTCTGATGCGAAGGCTTGTTTTGCTTTTGTGGGAACACCTGATTTGCCGATGGCACAGGAAAATTATGCTGGTTTTCAAAAGGCAGACCAATGTGATAACTTCTTTGTCATTACGCCAAAACCAACTGATCCGTCGCCTATCGAAGGTGTAAAAACCCTGGGGATGTTGATGGCAGGACAATCGCCCGTTTGGGAACCCGTAGCGACAGGTGCTGACGATACTGCGGTAATTATCTATACTTCAGGTACGACGGGCAAGCCGAAAGGCGCGGAATTGACGCATTCTAATTTGATGATGAACACTATTTTATCTTCTGACATCATTACTTTTACGAAAGAAGATACCTTATTGACCGTCTTGCCGATGTTTCATATTTTTGCAATGGTCGTTTTGATGAATGCGGGGATATATCGAGGATCGACTAATGTTTTATTACCCCGTTTTGATGCAGCAGCGGTTTTGGGATTGATGCAAAAACATAAAGTAACCGTTTTTGCGGGCGTTCCTACGATGTATTGGGGCTTGCTGAATTATGAGAATGCGGATTTCGATTTTAATAGTATTTCCAAAAATCTAAGAATGTGTGCTTCTGGTGGTGCAGCTTTGCCTGTAAAAGTTTTAGAAGATTTTGAAGCGAAATTTAAAGTGCCAATTTTGGAAGGCTATGGAATGTCGGAAGGCTCGCCGGTAGTAACTTTTAATCATATTGAAACTGGTCGAAAACCAGGTAGCGTAGGTACTCCAGCATGGGGGGTAGAAGTGAAATTGGTAGATGAAAACGACAATGAAGTGCCTCAGGGTGAAAAAGGAGAACTCGTCTATCGCGGTCACAATGTCATGAAAGGCTATTACAAACGCCCCGAGGTAAACAAAGAAGTGCTGCGTGGCGGTTGGTTGCATTCGGGCGATGTGGCGATTAAGGATGAGGACGGCTTTTATTTCATCGTTGACCGTACCAAGGACATGATTATTCGCGGTGGTCTGAACGTTTACCCACGAGAAGTTGAGGAAGTGATGATGAAGCACGAAGCCGTATCAATGGTTGCAGTCATTGGGGTTAAAGACGATAAAATGGGCGAAGAAATCAAAGCATGTGTTGTGTTAAAAGAAGGAAAAAGCGTATCTGAAAGTGATTTAAAACAATGGACAAAAGAACACATCGCTGCTTACAAATATCCTCGAATTATCGAATTTATGGCTTCATTGCCAACGAGCGCGACGGGTAAGATTCTTAAAAAAGAGTTGAGAAAATAGACTTTATGAATGAGATTTGAGCGGCTTTAAACTCACTCAACCTCATTCATAAAGTCTAATGATGAATTGGTGACCAACTCATTGTTCATTTCCAGCTATTCAACATGAATTATTCATAAAGTCTATTTATCAATTAAAAGATTATGGGTGCAACACTAACCATGCCGGCCGAAACGGCAACCAGAGAGATTCAGCGAATTTTTAATTTGCAAAAAGACAATCAATTCAACGTCGGTAACTCGACGGCTTCGGAACGGATTGCGAAGTTGAAAAAGCTGCATAAAGCGGTTTTGAAATATCGACCAGAAATAAAGGAAGCATTGTACAATGACTTTCGAAAGCACCCAACGGAAGTAGATTTGACGGAAGTCTATGCAGTCACGAGTGAAATCAAGGCGGCAAAAAGCAATTTGCGGCGGTGGATGAGTAAGCACTCGGTTGAAACACCACTCGCATTGATGGGGTCGAGTTCTTATATCAAATACGAACCGAAAGGCGTGGTGTTGATTATTGCCCCTTGGAATTTTCCCGTTAATCTGACGTTTGGGCCGCTTGTTTCTGCTATTGCAGCAGGCAACACGGTGATGTTGAAACCATCGGAAATGACACCACACGCGTCTGCAATTATGAGAAAGATTGTTAATGAAGTTTTTGAGGAGAACGAAGTGGCATTAGTCGAAGGTGGAATTGAGACTTCGACCGCACTATTGGAATTGCCGTTCAATCATATTTTCTTCACAGGCGCGCCAAGTATCGGTAAGATTGTGATGAAAGCAGCCTCGAAGCACTTGACTTCTGTAACGTTAGAATTGGGAGGCAAGTCGCCAACCATCGTCGATGAAACCGCAAATTTAGACGCAGCTGCTCGACGGATTGCATGGGGGAAATACATGAATAATGGACAGATTTGCATTGCGCCAGATTATGTTTTTGTTCATGAAAAGGTAAAGACAGAATTTATCGAAAAAGTGAAAGGCTACGTCAAAGATTTTTATAATGAAGATGCAGGCAAAAGTGATTCTTATGCTCGTATCGTCAATAACAAACACTACAATCGGGTGAAAGGCTATGTGCAAGATGCGATGCACAAGGGGGCGACGATGGAGTTGGGAGGTAAATTTGATGACAATCAAGATTATATTTCGCCGACGATTATGTCTAATGTTTCGATGGATTCGGATTTGATGACCAATGAGATTTTTGGGCCGGTGATGCCTGTTTTTGGTTTTACAGATTTGAAAGAAGTAGTGGGAGAAATTAACGCTAAGGAAAAGCCACTTGCCTTATATATTTATAGTAAAAACAAGAAAAACATCAATTTCGTTATCGACAATACCCGTGCGGGTGGAACGTGTATCAACCATAATGCAGTGCATTTCTTTAATCACAACTTGCCTTTTGGTGGCTCAAACAATAGCGGAATTGGCAAAGGCGGTGGACATTTTGGTTTTCTGGCTTTTAGCAATGCACGGGGTGTTTTGAAACAGCATATCCCCAATGCACTCGAATTATTATTGCCACCCTACAATGATTTCAAGCAGAAATTAGTGGATTTGACGATAAAATTCTTTTAAAAATAGGAGTCAGGAGTCAGGTGTCAGGGGTCAGGTGTCAGAATGTGCAAGTATTTTGAAATTTCTGACCCCTGACCCCTGACCCCTGACTCCTGATTCCTGACTCCTAAAACCTGACACCTCTATAACAT
Organism: uncultured Saprospiraceae bacterium; assembly: GCA_964445895.1. Taxonomy (GTDB): domain Bacteria; phylum Bacteroidota; class Bacteroidia; order Chitinophagales; family Saprospiraceae; genus CAYUNA01. The sequence continues at coordinate 5,156 of CAYUNA010000344.1, forward strand.
GCAATACGACTACATCATTATCGGCGCAGGTTCTGCTGGCTGCGTCCTTGCCAATCGCTTGAGTGCGGATACCAACAACAGCGTCTTACTCTTGGAAGCGGGCACTAAAGACACAAAACAGGACATTCATATTCCTGCCGCTTTCCCGAAATTATTCAAATCAGAAGTCGATTATGCTCTTCATACGACTCCGCAAGCGACGATGAAGAACCGCGAAATGTATCTGCCGCGCGGTAAAATGTTAGGCGGTTCGAGTAGCATCAACGCCATGATTTACATTCGAGGCAATAAGCAGGATTACGAAGAA
>CAYUNA010000345.1:0-5452 GCA_964445895.1 uncultured Saprospiraceae bacterium
AGGAATTCGAGGGGATGTTTAAAAATTACCGAATTAATTACTACGAGGCACTTATACACCCATAAACAAAGAAGCCGTTTACTCTACATAGAATAAACGGCTTCTTAAATGAAGAGAGTAATTTATAGAGAATCTATTTCTTCAATAACTATATCAGCAGCTCCACCTTTAATTTGCTTTAACGCCTCTTTTTTGATAACCAGTTACGTTAAGTTCTTTTCCTTTTTGATGTTATTCTTTTTCATTGTGAAATATTTGTGTGATGAAATAAATATCATGATAAATGTATGATTTTATTTTAAAATGTCAAAAAATAATGGAATTAAGTTTTGGCAACTTGCTTTAATAACCAATTGCGATTCGATGGTGTTAGTGGATTCGTGTTTTCAATTTCGGTTTTTAGTTTGACTTTGGCGGATTTGTCGTAAGGGTTGAGTTTTAGGAGTTTTTTGGAGAGTTTTATCAAATTAGAGTAGCCCGCCTTGTGGTAGCCCATGACTTTTTTTCGTTGCAAATAAGTAGCGAAACTTCCCAAAAGAGATTCAAGCGCATCGAATTCTCCTTCTTCGTAATACATTTTGAGCAAAATACTTTTAGAATTTAAATTCAATGTCAAATCATTAATTTCGTTTTGAATCAAATGTTGCATGGATTTATCATACTCCCCTTTTTCATAGTATAAACTTGCCAGACCATAAACCACGATGCTGTCTCTGTGATGACTTTCTAAATATTTTTGATAATTGATAATAAAATTTTCTACCCAATCGAATTCTTTAAGCAGCATTCCATTAATTGCCACATTTAAAAAAGTAGATTTAGAAATAACGTCATTTTCAATCAAAAAATGCTTTTCGATGCCTTTTCTAAACAATTCAAAAGCCTCACGAATAAAGGTCGTGTTACCCGTATTCATCTTTTTGATACAATAATTTATTGCCAATAAATAAATGTTTCGGATTTCGTAAGTCGGAAAACTGTTTTGATGATTTTCTATTTGCTTTTTTAATTCAAAAAAATAATGCTCTTCTTCCGCATTGGTTATTGTTTTTAAAACATAATAATAAATACCTATAGCAGGAGCTTCAAAGAAATTATTGCTTTCCACTTGAACTAAAACTTCTTCTACCAAACGCAATTGGTAATCTTTTTTATAAACAGCTTGGTGTGATAAAATCAGACAGATTTGACGTAGTTTATCTGCAAAATAAGTAATGTCTAAAGCATCTGACATTTCTTGCAGATTAAGTTGGGTGCGTTTGAATCCACTCAAATAAGCGTATTTTTCCTTTTGCAAAAGGTATTCATTGCGCAGTAACTGTTCATTTTGATAAGGCTGTTTTTTTTGTAAATCTTCGATAACTCGCAGCGTTTTATCGCACGACTTATCCAAATGCCGTTTTCGATACACACTCGCCAACGTCGTTTTTGACCGCACTTCATCCTCCATCAATTCTTGATAAACCAGAAAACTTTCCACTTGTTTCAATAAAAAGAAGATAACCTGCCGCATTTTGGCGTCGTCATACGTTTCCTTAGCGTACACTGCTGGAAAAACCCTTTCTTTTTTTAAAAATTTATCTTTTTGGAGATAGTCTCGTTTGGTTAAATAACTAAACAAAAGCACCACATCCTCGCGCTGATTGTGTGCAGGAGAATTTAGCCACTTGCTGAATTCACGGATTTCTTTTTTAGAAAACGTCTTTAAAATGTGTACTAAACGACTATTTTCCATAGATTTTTGATAAAAAAAGATTAATTTTCGTCAACAAATTGATTTTTATGTAAAAACCCAAAACTACTGCAAATAAAGCATTTTTCATTAATTATGGCTTACTTTTAAACAAAAAAAAGACTATTTTCTTTCAACAAATGATTAAATATGTCTTTGTAATCAACTCTCAATATGCTGAACTTTGTACTGTCAATAAAAAATAATATTGCGCCCATGACTTTAAAAACTCAATATCCATCTTTGATTTATCAAATGACCAAACTGCTTTTGGTGATTGGATTATGGATAGGGTGCAATGAACAAGTTCTTTCTCAAGATTGGAAACTCGATTATGGCTTTGAAATTTATTTCGGAAGTTTCGCAGAAGACCAAGGTCGGGCAGTGATTCAAACGGAAGATAAAGGCTATCTAATGGTCGGATGGAGTGAAGACCCAATTGCCATAGGCGGCGATAACGACATTGATATATATGTAGTTCGTGCCGATGTTGATGGCGATTTGGTTTGGGAACGACGGTTTGATAAAGGCTTTATTGAAAACGGATATGATGTAGTGCAGACGGCAGATGGCGGTTTTTTAATCGTCGGTGACATCAAAGAATTTCCGACGGCTGCCAGCAAATTTCAGGCTTGTCTGTTGAAAATCGACGCTGCGGGTAATGAGGAATGGTTCAAAACGTACAGCGAAGGTGGTACAGACCGAGGAATTTCATTGATTGCAACGACGGATGGTGGATTTCTTTTTACTGGTCGTACAGACAATGGCGAAACAACAGATGAAGATATTCTTTTGGTAAAAACGGGCGGCGATGGCAATCTTGTTTGGACTAAATCATACGCAAACCTTGGAAACGATGATGCCAATTCTTTAATTGAAATGGCAGATGGGTATGCCATCATTGGTACGGTAGAAAATCCAGCGAATGACTCTAAGGATTTTTATTTATTGAAAACTGATTTTGTCGGAACGCAGCAATGGGAAAAATTTTATGGCACTAATGACTTTGATGAAGGCTACGATTTATTGATTACGCAAGACAATCAATTGGCCATGGTTGGTTCATTTGGTTCGACAAGTGATGTGGCATTGATTAAAACTGATTTAGACGGTAATTTCATTTGGGACTATACCTTTGGAGATGTTTTAGGGGACAATGCCTTTGATTTTTTACAAAATGATGCTGGTGAATTTGTCATCGCAGGCATCACGGAAGTTGACGTCACCAACATTGATATTTTATTAGCCAACGTTTCGGAAGATGGACAAACCTTAAATTGGATGTCAAGCATCGGACGCAACACCCACGTCGATTGGGGACAAGCACTCACCCGCACCTCCGATGGTGGCTATGCAGTTGTTGGTTATAATTCAGAAGGTGTATCTCTGTTTGGCAATGATTTGACGTTAATTAAAACCAACGCTTCAGGAAGTATTTTTTCTAATAAAATTCAAGGAAAAGTCTTTGCGGACGATAATAACTGTGATTTTGATGCTGGCGAAATTGGCTTGGAAGATTGGTTGGTCAAAGCAGAATCTGCTGATTTAACTTTCTTTGGAACAACTGATGAAAATGGTGATTTTCAAATCAATATCGATACTGGAGATTATGAATTAAGCGTATTGGTCAATAACGAATATTGGATGCCTTGTGTGGAGGCGTATAATTTAAATTTTACAACCGATTATGATACGCTGACGCGAAATTTTCCAATGACGGCGATGGTGGATTGTCCTTTTTTAGAAGTTCACGTTTCTACGCCGGTTACACAAAACTGTAGCAATCTCGGCTATCAAGTTACTTACTGCAATGACGGAACAATTAGCGCGGATAGTGCTTGGCTGGAAGTGATTTTGGATAAAAATATGACGTTCAATTCTGCCACATTGCCTTTATTTTCTCAAATGGACAGCCTGTTGGTTTTTCATTTAGATACCATTCAAATTGGCGAATGTGACACCTTAGCCATTTCAGTAGCGACCGATTGTGATGTGGAAGATGGAATTACTTATTCATTGGCAGCGCATATTTATCCAGATTCGATTTGTTTGCCAACGCAAAACTGGGATGAAGCGTCGATTAAAGTCAATGGCTACTGTGATGCGGATTCTATTCGATTTGAAATTGAAAATGTAGGAAATGGAGATATGAATACGCCGCAAAGTTTCATTGTAATTGAAGATTTCATTATGCAAATGGAAGCCCCTTACCAATTATTTAGCACCCAAAAACAAGAAATAGTTGTTCCGTCCACAGGCGGCACTTACCGCTTGATTGCGGAACAATCCCCAAATCACCCAGGCAATAGTTACCCTACCGTTGCGGTCGAAGGCTGCGATAATGGTACGGGCGATATCACAACTGGAAATGTCACGATTTTTCAAGAAGACGAAAATAATTCATCCGTATCGATTGATGTTCAAGAGGCGACCGAATTGATTACAAATCTTAGTTTAAGAGGCTATCCCAAAGGTTACCCCGTTGGTGGGCAGAATTTGATTCCCGCCAACACCGCCCTTGAATATCACATTTTATTCCAAAACACTGGTCTCGATACAGCAACGAGAGTGGTGATTCGGGATACCATTTCGCAAACACTGGATATTTCGACTATCCGACCGGGCGCAAGTAGTCATGCTTATGACTTCAACGTTTATGACAATGGTATCCTGAAATTCACCTTCGACAATATTGAATTATTGCCTGATGGCAGCGAGAACGGCTACGGATTCGTAACCTTCAAAATTGACCAAAAACCTGACAATCCTGAAGGTACAGAAATTAAAAACACTGCTGAAATCTTCATGGGTTACAGTGCACCTGTCGAAACCGCGACGACCGTTCACCATATTGGTGGCAATGTGATTCGAGATTTCATTATGACGGATGTGGAGCAGATTTTTGTACCACAAGTCTCTGTCAATGCTTATCCAAATCCATTTATCGAAGGTACGGTAATAGAAGTGACAGGAGAAAATTATAAAAAATTAACCTTGACTGTTTATGATACAAATGGTCGATTTATCCGCGAAGAAACGACTTCGGGACATACAATTGAGTTTCCAAGAAAAGAATTATTGCAAGGCATGTACGTTTTCAAATTATTAGGCGACGGCGTGCATGTGGCTTCTGGAAAACTAATGGTGCAGTAAAACGCGCTCACAATTTGACATTTTTTGACTTTAGTTTTTTGATAGACATTCAGTTTGGTAGTTAGAACATATAAAGGATTTACATCTAACATTTTTACAACCGATTACATTTTTAAATGACTACCAAATTTGTTTTGCGACCGTCCACCGTTTACCGTTGGCCGTCAACCGTGAAACTAATCCCATGAATGCAAACTATCCCAATACCAATCAGTTCCCCGCAAAAGGGGCGGGGAACTTTTTTACACTTTGAAACCACAAGAATTTATTCGTTTTTTTCACGAGATTATAATTTGTTTTATAGCAGAAAGCCGTGCTTAAAGGGCACGGCTTCTTTTAATTCTTTTCGAAAAAACGAATACAAGAATTTTTATTAACTAACTTGTTTTTTCAGAAACCGATTACATTTTTACCGATTACAACTGACACATTTTTTAGACGTGGCGGTGTCGCGTCTCTACTGAAAAAACATTTTTTCCAAAACCGATTTTTATACAATTACCGATTTTACTATTATTTCCTAAAAACTGATTATCGTGTGGGGGGCGTTTTGTCTCCCACACTTAA
>CAYUNA010000346.1:0-5452 GCA_964445895.1 uncultured Saprospiraceae bacterium
ATTTAGTTTTAAAAAGTACTTTGAAAATCAAAGTGAAAGTGTAAAAAAAATTGAAGTTTGTAGCCCGCTACTTTAGTAGCGCGGTCATTTTGCCACGCTACTAAAGTAGCGGGCTACTATGGTTAATCTCGACTCTTCAACAATGCTTCCAACGCATCCAAATGTTCATTAAACGCCTTCCGTCCCGCCACTGTCGCCGAGTAAGAAGTCTGCGGTTTTTTACCCACAAATTCCTTCCGAATTTCCAGATAATTTCCCGCTTCTAACGCTTTGATATGGCTTGCCAGTGTGCCATCTGCGAGTTCCAGCATTTCTTTTAAATTATTAAACGTCACCCAATCATTGACCATGAGAATGGACATGATACCCAGTCGATTTCGGTGGTCGAAGGCTTTGTTTAAGTTTGTTAGAATATGCTTCAAAACTGCTTAGTTATTAGTTATTTAGTTGATTATGTTATTGGTTTATGTTGCCTTTTTAAGAGCATGTCTATTTTTGAGGAAGTAGAAAAAATAGACATACTCTAATCATTTTTCTCATATTTTTGATACATCACCACACCATAAACAATATGCAAAACCCCGAAGCCAATTGCCCAAAATTCCAGACCGTAGCCATAGAAAAACAACGCCAATAGCCCTAATCCAATCTCCGAAAGTCCTAAATAATGAATGTCCGTCAACGTATATTTACTACCATTGACCAAGGCCAATCCATAAAAAATCAACGTAGCAGGGGCAACCATTCCAAATTCTCCATGCTGTATCAATGCCAGGCAAAACAGTCCGCCCGTCACCAAAGGAATCAGCAAATTAAGTAATAATTTTTGACTTAATTTATTCCAAATAGGTTGACCTTTTTTTCTTGCTTTCTTTGTGGTGAAATATACGCCGCCTGCTAAGGCAAAGAACAAAACTAAACCCGCAACAACCGAAAGAAAAAACATCGGTTCGAGGTCTAATTTTGGTGTCCAACCCGCACGTGCATAGTAAGCTTTATGGACAAATGGAGTAATGTCAAAATACCAATAAATTGCCGCTGCACCCAACAAAGCACTAATGCCCGCAGAGATGCCCGATAAGCCACTCAACGAAATAAATCGCGACGACCGTTCCATTAATGAACGGATTTCTGATAAGTCCTGGAGGTGTTTTTCTCGTGATTCCATCTTTCTTATTCAGTTTTATAAAAGTACTTTGAAATACAAAGTAAGACTTAATTTTTCGAAAAAAGAAATAAATCTGTTTTTTTTTTGCAAAAAAATGTGACAACTGGACAATCAAATGGTCTTTTAAATAGAGATGGAATGCACATCTTTAGGATATTGGTAGCGGTTTAACAAAATCTTATGTTTATAAATATGTGTATTCATGGCTAACAAATTCATCCAATATTCGTTAATTCATTGGAGGTAATTCGTTTCGTGTTCCTAAAACCTCAAAAGCGAGGTGGCTTTAGTAAGGAAGAAGCTCGAAAATCTTGTGATTTTCTCGCTTCCCATGATTCAAATAAACTTACTTTACGCGAGGCTGTATCATAAGGCAAATTTTCTCGTTAAGAGGAAAACTAAATTCTAAATATGGTTTTTGCTCCGTCTAAAAAAGAATATTTCGGGGTGCGTCCGGACAGAAAACCTTTTGATACATCCCTTTTTTTTATAAATTTTCTGTATCCTTCAAATTAGCTATTTTTCAGTTTAAAACTTTAGCTAATTTGGAAATAGGCAAGACACAATTTGCCAAAACATTTAAATAATTAATATACATATATATGAAGGTGGTCAAGCGTATTTTTATAATCTTATTGGTTTTAATTATTCTTTTCGTCGGTGCATTGGTGGCGATTCCTTATTTTTTCAAAGATGAAATTTTAACAACAGTCAAGACCGAAATAAATAAGTCGGTAAATGCAAAAGTAGATTTTGCGGATGTGGACATTTCGTTGTTGCGAAGTTTTCCTGATTTGAGTTTGCGATTGGAGAACTATGAAGTGATTGGAATTGAAGAATTTGAGGGGGTAAAATTGATGGGTGGAGAGTCGTTCGGCTTGACTGTAGATGTCATGTCGGCGATAAACGCTGATACGCAACCTTTGGAAATCAAGTCTGTCAGTCTTGAAAAACCAGAAATTCATGTCGTCGTTTTACCGAATGGAAAAGCAAATTATGACATTGCGAAAGCGGCGACAGAGGACGAAACGACAACGGAAACGGCTGAAATGAAGATTGATTTGCAGCAATACAGCATTACTGATGGCATTATTGTTTATGATGACCAACAAGGTGATATGTATTTGGAAATCAGGGATTTAGACCACGAAGGAGAAGGTGATTTTACTTTAGAAGTTTTTGATTTGGAAACAACAACGGATATTGCCGAGATGACGGTAAAGTCAGGAGGTGTTTCTTATTTGAAAAAAGCTAAATTGAATTATATCGCAGGCTTTAATATAGACATGCCCAATGCAAAATATACCTTGAAGGAAAACGACTTGACGGTCAATGATTTGAAATTGAAGACAGATGGATGGGTAGCGATGCCAAAGGATGACATTGATATGGATTTGACATTTGACGCGCCGCAGAATAGTTTCAAAAATTTGTTATCGCTAATTCCAAATGCCTATATCGCTGATTATAGTGATGTGAAAGCGAATGGAAAATTTGTTTTAAAAGGCTTCGCAAAAGGTACTTACAGCACCAAACCGGAGCGTTATCCTACCTTTAATGTCAAGTTGAAAATTGACGATGCGGACGTGAAATACCCGGATTTACCATTAGGCATTGCAGACATTAATACCAATATTGAAATCAATAGCCCGACATCTGATTTGAATGGTATGTTGGTCAATATTTCAAAATTTAATCTAAAAGTCGGCAGTAATCCTTTTGGTGGCTATTTTAAATTAAAAACGCCTTTGACTGACCCCGATATTGATACTAAAATAAATGGTGTGATTGATTTAGCGGAGATGAATCGCGCGTTTCCAATGGAAGGCGTCAAGAAAATGGATGGCAAAATTACGTCCAATATCATGGCAAAAACCAAGATGTCCACTATCGAAAAAGAGGATTATGGCAATGTGCAAATGGCAGGTGATATGAAGGTGGAATACGTGAATTATGATGCGGAGGGAATGCCTTTTATTTCTGTTAAAAACATGGATGCAACCTTTAGTCCCAAAGCAGTTTCCGTTTCAAATTTTGATGCAAAATTGGGCGAAAGTGACTTGCGGGCGGATGGACAATTGGATAATATTTTGGCGTATTTTTCACCAGATAAAACGATGACGGGTAATTTTAAAATTCGTTCCAATTACTTCAACGCTGACGAGTGGATGCCTGCTGAAGATGCTACTGAAACGGCGACTCCTGCAACTACAACAACTTCTGATGAGGCAGTTTTCGACCGTTTTGACTTCGATATGGATGCAGAAATTAAAAAATTAGATTACGATGTTTATGAGTTGAAAAACATTGTAGCAACGGGTAATTTTACACCTAAAAAGCTGAAAGTCAGTAACTTCGGAATGGACATTGGCAATAGCGATATTGCAGGTTCTGGTTATTTAGACAACGTTTTTCCTTATGTGTTTGAAAACAAAACTCTGGAGGGGCAGTTGGATTTAAAATCTAAATTTTTCGACCTTAATCAATTTATGACTGAGGAAGAAGCAACGACTGCTGCAACCGCAACACCACCTGCCACCACCGAGGAAATGGAGCCGATTTTAGTACCGAATAATCTCGCAGTTGCCATCAATGCGGATTTTGATAAAGTCCGTTATACCAACATGGATTTGAAAAACGTAAAAGGCTCAATGATGGTGGCAAATGAAGCCGTTGAAATCACCAAAATGACGGCTAATTCGTTGGGTGGTGAAATGAATGTCACAGGCGGATATGATACTAAAAATCACGACAAACCAAAATTTGACTTTAATTATGATTTGCAAAAATTAGACTTCCGTGAATCATTTGAGAAACTGAATACTTTCGCAGCGATTGCACCAATTGGTAAATTTATCGAAGGAAATTTCTCTTCTAAACTAAAGATGTCGAGTGAACTTGGAAAAGACTTTATGCCCGACCTCAATACGCTGTTGGCAGATGGTTTCTTTTCTACCTTTAATTCAAAATTGAGGAGTTTTCCACCCGTCGAAGCATTGGCTAATAAGTTGGATATTAGGGAGTTAAAGAATTTGGACATTAAAGGGACGAAGAATTGGTTTGTTGTTAAAGACGGCGCTGTTAGTGTCGAACCTTTTGAATATGAAGTTAGCAATATTGCGATGAATATTGCGGGTTCGCATCAATTGACAGGCGGTATGAACTATAATATTGATGCTAAAATTCCACGCGAGTTGATTGGTAGCAATTCCGTTGGTGCGGCCGCCAATAAAGGTCTGGAACTATTAGCTGGACAAGCTGGAAAATTGGGAATAAACCTGGATGCTGGCGAGTTTGTCAACGTAAGAATCAACGTGACAGGAAGTATGACTGACCCTAAAATTAAACTGAATCTGCTAGGGGCAAGTGGCGAAAGTAAAAGCGTGAAAGATGCAGTTGTTGATTCGGTAAAAGACAAGGCTCAAGAGGAATTTGACAAGCGGAAAGCGGAAGCCGAAGCTCGTCTGGAAAAAGAACGAAAAGCAGCAGAGGAGCGTGCGCGCGCCGAAGCCGATAAATTAAAAGAAAAAGCTAAAGTCGAAGCGGAGAAGAAAGCTCAGGAACTGAAAGATAAACTCAAAAAAGAAGCGGAAAAAAAGGCAGCCGACGAAGCTGCCAAAATCTTAAAAGATAAACTCGACCAGGAAGCCAAAGACAAATTAAAAGACTTAAACCCTTTCAAGAAAAACGGTGGAGGAGGGTAGCAATTAGGTGAATTGACATTTCAACTTTACGCAAGTAAGCGAAAAAGCCCAGCTTGCCACGAGCACGCCTGTTTTTTAACTAAAGTTTTGCCGTTTTTTAGCGACTTTGATTTAATCATCTACTGTCACAGAGGGGACTGACGCAGGATATATGGGTGATGGTTCACCCGATGTCCGAAGTCTGTCGAGTCCAAATTAAAAAGCTCGGCGCAAGCCCTGTGTAGATGTTTTAAGGTGACCTAACCATGACCTGACGGCTATGGTTAGGATATTCAAACATCTGCACGGGGCTCGGGCGGTTGTTGTTTGAGGATTGAGAGACTTAGGACATCGGGGGTTTTAGAACAGAAGGGTTTGAAGATATTATTGCCTATCAAATGGAAATTATTTATGACGATAATAATTTAAATCATTCAGAAAATCTGGAAAAAGAATTGGCGGGTGTTTTGCCAGAGTTTTTTAATGTTGATACGACTACCAAAGAAATTGCTGCTGAAATGCTGGATGAATTGGATAGCTTTTGGGGCGAAAAATACCCTGTTGTTATTTTGAGTTGGCGGAATAATTGGGAGGAATTGAG
>CAYUNA010000347.1:0-5448 GCA_964445895.1 uncultured Saprospiraceae bacterium
CTAAGGATATAGTCAAAGAATCGCTGACGCTAACAATTATCCTTCTTTAAAAAGAAAACATGAAAGCATCTGTAGAAATCAGTATGTATCCGCTGAAAAAAGGTTACGAAAAGCCAATTCTAAAATTCATTGAACGGCTGAATGAAAACGAAAATCTGGAAATCAAGACCAATACGATGAGTACTCAAATTTTCGGTGATTACGATGAAATAATGATCACTTTGACCCGTGAAATGAAACGTTCGTTTGAGGAAGAAGAAGCGGTTGTCATGGTTTTGAAAATAATCAATATGGATTTGTCGGAATAATTTCCTACTTTTGAACCGTTAGAAACCAAACCCACTTCGCTTGAAAAATCTATTTACACAACTTTATTTATCCAATCGTTTCTTCGCCCTTTTCGGCGGAGTTATCCTATTATTTTCGTTGAGTTATCCGTTTCCAATACTATTCTCCCTGGCATTGACGGGGTTTGTAGTAGCTACTGCATTGGTTTTGGTGGACATGATTTTATTATTCAATCCAAATGTTGAAGTAAAAGTACGACGACGATTGCCCAAAATTTTCTCCTTGGGTGATGCCAATAAAGTTGTTTTAGAACTAACCAATCAAGCGGATAGAAATTTGTTATTAACGGTAATTGATGAATTGCCTTTTCAATTTCAAAAACGAGATTTTGAACGAAAATTAAACTTAGCGGCAGGAGAAAGCGAAGCGATTGCCTACGAACTAAAACCTTTTGAACGCGGCGAATATGAGTTTGGTGCAGTCAATGTTTTTTTGGAAACACAAATTGGCTTGATACAACGACGACACCGACACGACCACGAAATGTCGATTCCAGTTTATCCGTCAGTGCTACAAATGAAGCAATATTCTATTATGGCATTCGACCGGATGACGACACAAAAAGGAATTAAAAAAATACGGCGAATTGGTCATAGTTATGAATTTGAGCAAATCAAAAACTACGTCCGCGGCGATGATTATCGGAGCGTAAATTGGAAAGCAACAAGCCGTCGAAATGAATTAATGGTCAATCAATTTGAAGACGAACGGGCGCAACAAGTCTATTGCATTATCGACAAAAGTCGGGCGATGAAGATGCCATTTGAGGGCTTAAGTTTGATGGATTATGCGATAAATACCAGTTTGGTCATTTCTAATATTGCCTTGCAAAAACACGATAAAGCAGGTTTGATTACTTTTTCTGACAAAATTGGAACGACATTGAAAGCCGAGCAAAAAGGCAACCAGCTGAATAAAATTTTGCATGCATTATACAATGAAAAAGAGCGGGATTTAGAAGCGAATTATCAGCTATTGTATCAAGTGGCGCGGCGATTGATCAATGGACGAAGTTTGATTTTATTGTACACCAATTTTGAAAGTTCCTATGCACTCGACCGTGTTTTACCGATTTTGCGGCGCATGAATAAATTGCACATGCTGGTCGTTGTCTTTTTTGAAAATACAGAGATTCGAGATTTTGTGGAAACGGAAGTCACCAATTTGGAAGGCATATATACACAAACGGTTGCACAGAATTTTTTAGCTGAAAAATCAGCAATGGTGCAAAAGTTACGGCAATACGGTATTCAAGCAGTGCTGACAAGTCCCGAAGAGTTGTCGATAAATACGATTAATAAATATTTGGAATTGAAATCACGAGGGTTGATTTAGGAACGCGAAATAAATAAATTGACATTCTTGAGAGAGAAAGTTTGGTCTTAGTTTTTACTTTGAAACTGCGATTTATGTTGATATAATGAGCATTTTCAAAGTGAAAAATGAGAACAAAATATCCTCTCAAGAATGTTAAGTTATTTACTTCGCGTTCCTTAGGAACGGGTCTTGGACAAAATTACGTACCATCAATTGATAATGCAATCATTCCATAATCTCTAAAATTTTCAACTCCACTCGCTGGTTTTTTCGCCGCCCATCCGCATTATCATTCGATGCAATTGGTTCAATTTTTCCATATCCACGAAACTGAATTTTCCGTGCTGCGATTCCATTTTCAATAAAATAAGCTGCTACTTTCTGGGCTCGTTTATCTGACAATTCATTGGCAAAACTATGGCTACACCATCCGTTCGTATGTCCCCCAACTTCCACAATTAGATTTGGATTGTTCTTCAAAAAATTTAAAACACGCTCTAATTCTGCAAACGAAGCTTCCTTCAAAGTCGATTCGTTGGAATCAAAAAAGATATTATTCATCGGAATGACTTGCCCCACTTTAATTGGGACCAGCGTAATATTCTGTTCGACTTCCTGATACGTCGGCGCAAAAGGTTCTTCGATTTCTTCCTCTATCTTCGGTTGGTTTGCAAGCGGTTTTGTTGTGGTCTGTGCTAATTTTTTAGCTTCTAATTCCTGTCGAAGTTCTTCTTCTAATTCTTTTTTAATTTGGTATTTCAATTCCTCGCGCAATTCTGCTTTTACTTCCTCTCGCAGTTCACGGCGCAGTTCGGCTTTGATTTCAGGACGTAACGTTTTTCGCAATTCGGCTTTAATTTTTTCTTCCCATTCTTCTCGTAATTCGGCTTTGACCTCCGCTTCATATTTCTTCCGCAATTCGGCTTTGACCGATTCGATGTATTGATTCTTAACTTCTTTTTCTAACGCTGGGTCATTCAGTTTTGTACGCTCATTATCGTCTAATTCCGTCGCCACTTCCTGCTTAGCGTCTTCTAATAACTCCTTTTGCAAGTCCAATTTGACATCCTCTACTAATGCATTTTCCAACTCTTTCCGAACCTCTTTTTCTAATTCGTTAAATCGTACATCTTCCGCCGTTTTGACCGCATCTGATTCTTCTTCTTCTTCAACTGATGGTTTTTCTAAATTATTTGATTTTAAATATTGCGCTTTTAAATTAGCCAATTCATCATCCGATTTTTTTCTTTCTAAAATGGTTCGGCTGTCAATTTTTTCAAGGTCAACATCTTCGATTTCCTCTAAATTATTTGCTCGATTATATTTAGCTTTCAGTTTCGCCAATTCATCTAATTCTTCAATATCGTCCGTCGCAGGGGGAGTGGATGAAGTAGTATTTTTAGCAGAACTTTTAGATAAATCAGAAGGCTCGTTTTTCAAAACAGCTTGACGGTATTTTGCGCGCAACGCCTCCAATTCAGGGTCTCGAAATGCCGTTACACCGCCAGTAGTTGCTGGTTGCGAATCAACAGCTTTAGGTGTTTGCCGAGTAGTTTCCAATTCTTGAACTTCGGCATGCAGGCGGTTAAATTGTGCTTGTAATTCTTCCAGTTCTTTATCATTAGGGGCATCGTCACCGTCGGGCATATAGTCCAATTCTTCTACTCGTTCTTCTGATAATCTCAAATTTTCACTGACGGCAAAATAACCATTTTGTTCTGCATAAATACCTACATTTTCTCCGTAAGGCACAACGACCTTAAACTCACTACCTTCCGCATTGGCTGCTAAATTATTGGCATCAGGGTTATCGCCTAAGGTTTGATATTTCAATTGCCCATCAATAGGCTGATTAGATTCCTTGTCGATGATGCGGCCTGTCACTAAAGTTACCGGTTCTGGGCGCAGTTCTTCGGGTAACTTAATGCGATATAAATTAGAAGAACGAATAGGACCTGATGAAAAATACGCGTAATCTCCCGAAGCTGGAATGGTGAAATTAAAGTCGTGATTAGGCGTATTGAATGCTTCCCCCAAGTTCTTTGGTGTTGTCCACCGCCGCCAGGTATCATCCAATCGCTTACTCATATAGATGTCCAAACCACCTAAATTATTTGGTCGCCCGTTACTCGCAAAATAAATGGTTTTGCCATCGGCAGCTAAAAAAACACTGGTCTCTTCATCTGGCGTATTGATGCCCGAACCGAGACTTTTGGGCTTCGACCATTTTCCATTCGTTTGCTGAAACGAAACATATAAATCACGTTTGCCCAATCCTTCTTTGCGTTCTACTGACATGAGTAATGTCCGTCCGTCCACACCAATATGATACCCCACAAATTCGTTATTGTTATAATGGTCTTCAATATCCAAAGATTTTGGTTGCGACCAGGTTCTTCCTCGTCTGACGGTTACAGAAACACCGTCCTTCTTGCTTGCTCGATAATCGTTCGCTAAGTATAAAGTATTTCCTGATGGACTACAAGCTACTACGAAATTATGCTCTTTATTATTCAATGGCGCACCAATATTTAGGGCTTTACTCCACGAACCATCAGACTGTCGAGTGGCGTACCAAATGTCGTCGTTGTTTTCTTCTCCAAAATTTTGTGGATGGTATTTTCTGGCAAAATAAAGCGTTTGTCCATCAGGTGAAATAATTGGCAATCGCTCAGCATATTCAGAATTAATTTGCGGACCAAGGTTTTCTGCATTTGGCACACTTCCACCACGACTAACGAGTTGTTCCGTTGGTTTTGGTGCTAAATTTGGTGTGTCTGTCCCTGCTGAAATTCCAATAGCATCAATTAAGTTATTACCTGAAACAGCAGAAGTTTTCAAATGAATTTCCACACCTTTCACTGCGTAATCCGTCATTTTAAAGATATGCTGAAATAAGCGATTCTTTTGATATATAGGTTGTGGCAACTCATTTTCATAGACCAAATGCCGCCGATTTTTAAGATCATACAAGGTAATCATTTCAATCGAACCTGGATTTTGACTCTCTGCAATGATGATTTGCTGAATAGCAATTGGTTTGACAAATTCTACGTGAATAGATTCTCCAAGATAAGCGTTTTCGTTTTTTGGAGACCATGAATTTTCTGAATCACTACCACTAGCCATTGCGTTAGGAGCTCCTAAGATTTGGTTAGCAGAAAAAGCTTGTTCACTTCGTTGGCTGGAAAAATTAACGACAGAAGCGGCCCACTGCACATTTTGGGCAGTCAACCAAAAGGAAGAGAATAAAATGTAGCTTAGTAATGTCAGTTTTCTCATTTCAAAATTGAATAACACGCAGTTCGTACGATGAATAATTTTTCCACATTAGTCTAAGTACGCGGACATATTTATTAGCGGAATCTTAGTCCTAAAATTCCGCGAATAAATATGTCCGCGTACTTAAATGACACTAATGGATATTAGAAAAGTGTTGTTCAAATTGTGTTTTTAAAAAAATACAAGGACACGGTTGTTAGGAACGTGCTCCTTGGACGGTTGCAAGATACAGACTTTCAACCGTTTAGCATTAATTCTATTGTCAGGATGTATAGGTTTATATATTTTTTAAGAAAAATTTAAGCCAAAAGTGAAGTTCTTAATTGATGCCACGCACTTTGTGCATTTCGTGGCGAGAATCTTTAGCTCATTGTCTAATATTCGAACCACCACGAGGGATTTTTCAAGGGAATATTAGCTAAAGTAAATTGTTTTTTGCGCGGCATTTAACGTCAGATTTTAATTAAAATTTTATAAAATATCTTTCAAAACCATCCAAAC
>CAYUNA010000348.1:0-5440 GCA_964445895.1 uncultured Saprospiraceae bacterium
AATAGAAATATTCTCTCAGGTATGAGTCATCCTGAATTTTTAAGTGCCTCGTAGTTAAGGGAGCAGGAAAATAAATTACGCACGGCTCAAGGGTTCTCAAAGAGAAAAAACTGACTATGAAACAGCATTACATTTGACACACTGCCGAAACTAAATATTTTTACTCATGACACTAACCAACTGGAAAAATAAAGGACAATATTTTGACTACAAATCGCAGCAAATCTTCACCATTGATGAGGGCGCAGGCGAGGATTTATTGCTCATTCATGGCTTTCCGACGGCATCGTGGGATTGGTGGCAGATGTGGGAACCACTCACCGCTCGCTACCGCGTTTTGACTTTAGACATGATTGGATTTGGCTTCTCTGCCAAACCAAAAAAATATCCGTACAGCATCTTTGACCAAGCGGATTTGATTGAGGATTTTTTAGCATCAAAACAAGTCAAAAAGGTCAAAATATTAAGTCATGACTACGGAGATACTGTCGCTCAGGAATTATTGGCGAGATTCCATGACCGTCTAAAAAATGCGCAAAATGGCGTCAAAATTGAGTCACTTTGCTTGTTGAATGGCGGGTTATTTCCTGAAGCTCATCACCCTTTATTCATTCAAAAAATACTGATGAGCCCTGTTGGTAGTATTATTGGACGACTGTTTAGTCGGCAAAAACTGGGTAAAAATTTCAAAAGAATATTTGGCCCCAATACGCAACCGACGGAGAAAGAACTGGACGAATTTTGGCACTTAATTTCCAACAATGGCGGAAAATATATTTTTCATTTACTAATACGCTATATGCAAGAACGCAAGGATAACCGGGCAAGATGGGTCGGCGCACTTCAGCAAGCGCATATTCCGATTCGATTGATTGATGGCATTTTTGACCCAATCTCTGGACAGCAAATGGCAAATAGATACAAGGAAATTATTCCCAATCCAGATGTAATTGAATTGAAAGATATTGGCCATTTTCCGTTGATTGAAGCACCGAAGTTGGTTTTGAAATATTATTTTGAATTTTTATCCGCTAAAAGGTGAAAATTATTACTTGACCCGACAAAAAATAAAAATCAATATATAAGGATTAGGAGACATCTTGTTTCATTTTTGATTAAAAATGTCTAAACTACAAAAGTTTTGAAGACTTTTGTATTCTCCCCCTTTTAACTTTTTTTGACTGCTTTTCTTGAAATGACCTTGCCGACTAGTGCTAGTAAGTCAAGCTAATTAAGAGCATGTTTAAATTTTACTCTCCTGATAACCAATATTTTATGAACCTGACTTCAAATTAGCGCAGTCATGTATCTCGATATATTCCTTTGCTAATTTATTGTCAGAACCATAAACTATTGATTATCAGTTCGGTAAAATTTTAAACATGCTCTAAGATTTAAAGCACTAACTATGGATTGTTTTAAAAAATAACTGTTATTTTACGCCAACAAGATTCAAAAGTAAGAACATGTATAGTTTTTCTACGAACTGAGAATCATTGATTTAGGGTTTTGACAAAGAACTAAAGATGGAATTTAGCAAGCTAAGGAACGTGAACTAAATAACTTATTAACAACGAAATAATACACATGAGGAAGTTTAAAAAAATAAAAAAGCTTAAGAAGCGAAAAATCAATTCCAACAAAATTTATTTGGTAGATTGGGAAAAAACCAAGCCATACAAAGGTAATAAAAAGTACTCAGAGTTTTATACCAGCCTGTCTAACGATATTCTGGAAGTTATTCAAAGCAATAAAGACTTATTTAAAACACAGGAACTTGGTATTGTTGCAAACAAAAAATTAGCGATAATATTGACCAGCTATTTTGAAGATTATATCAACGAAATTGGCATTTGGGACTATTTTGTCCAAAAGAATCAAGAGTTATATGGTTGGAGTGTTCCATTTTTTTTAACGGATATAGAAAGAGAGGAAGATGAGATTTATGTAGCAGACATTGCTTTTTTAATTTGGTTTTTCATCTCGCAAACCAATGACACTTTTCTTAATCCAGAATTCCCTGCTTTTATAACCATAGCACAGGAGGTATTTGAAATACTCGAAGAAAAAATGGACGTAGCCCCAACTACTGATTATTATGATCAATTTTTCGATATTCCAGATGACATTCACTTTTTTGAATTGAAAAAGCGATTAAATTGGTTTGCCTTGGGAAGTTATTTATTGGGATTTGAGTTTGGTATTGACTTGGCTGACAGCATTGAAGAACTACAAGAAAGTAATCCAAAATTTTTTGAAAGTGGGGTGCAAGGAGAAGTCATTTATGCAATGCAAGATGATTACAATTACAAACGCAGGTCATCTTTGTCGGCAATTTCTAATTTAGAATGGTTTTCAGCGATTGCCAAATGTTCGCTAGATACGAAAACCAACATTTTGCAACTGCATAAAAGAATCATGGGAAATTTCATTTATGAAGGGAAAAAAGAGGGTTATTATCAGTTTAGAAATGTACATACCGACTTGCTTTTTGATGTTCATCAGGATTCAATTGATTTGGATGCCAAGAAAATTAAAAAAGGAGAAATGGCGGCTTTTACCATCATGAAATGGCAAGGGGATTGGTGGCTTTCAGGCATGTTTATGGGAATGGGTAAGCTAAATGACGCGCAACTGATGGAAATGCGAAAAGAGATTTCGAGCATTCCTTTTTATGCCTATTCAGAAGCCGACCAAGCAGCAACCTGGGAAGTCGTCAACGAAGGACACGAGTATTTTATTGAGTTTTTCGGTAATCCAATTAAGATTTTTAAAGACAAATCGGAAATGCAGCATGCGATGTCTAATTTTTATGTTTTTCAACGTAAAAAAGCGATGGCCAAAAAAGGTAAGGAACTTTCCGAGGCGGATATTCAGGAGACCAAGAGCAGTACCGCTTCCATGTTGAGCAGTATTGACCGAGGTATTGGCAAACCACTTGCGGTTGTTTCGGTAGATAAAGTCGGTATTTCTTTTACCGAAAATATCCCAGTTATCATCAATCAATTGGAAAGTGACGACCTTCCAGAAGCAGAGAATGATTTGTTTTATGACCTATTTATCGACGATATGCACCCAACGACAGCGCGCGATATTTTGGCAGCTTATCCAACGAAGCACCTAAAAATGCCTTTTGCTTATTCGACTATTGATGTCTTAGCGCATGCAGAATTTTTTCTTCGCTATTATTCACCAAATGAATTTGGGGAGCAAGTTCCGAATATGCGGGTGGTGCCGGAGGGGATGGATGTGGAGATGTTTAAGAAGAGGCTGGAAGGGGAATGATGTTGGGTTAAGGGATTTTCAAAAAATCGAAATCAAAAAATAAATTGAAACACAAATCTGTAATTACGTGTCGCATTTAAAATGCTAACGGGCAGATGTGGTACAAACAGTTCATCTTTTTTACTACAAAATTTGAATTACACCTAAAGAAATATTTGCCTAAACTCTCTAAACTACAAAAGTTTTGAAAACTTTTGTATTCTCCCCCTTTTAACTTTTTTTAAAACAAATAACAATTACTCCCAACCTTAAATACCTAATTACCAGATCTTCAATTCCCATTTCTATCGTATTTTTTCAATTATAAAAATTTTGCTGAACATTCCTTAATTTAGCCATTTATAAACCTAAAAAAGCAATTTGTAGTCAACGTAATTTTTGGAAAGAATATCTACAAAATTTATGCCTTCAAACCCATAAAAAATGAATTTCAAAAGTACTTTTCTATCCTCGTCTACTTTCAGAATCGGCATCGTTTTTATCACTATTTTCGTTGGATTGTCGTCTTTACCATTGGTCAATATTAATAAAAACCCTTTCACTCTAAAAAATACGGGTTTGCCCTATCACGCACCAGGTTGTGACTTAGGGATGTCAAGCAGATTTGATGCAAAAACGGCAAAAATGGCCATCGAAGCGGTATTTGAAGAAGCGAATATTCCTTTGCAAAAAACCTATTCCGTTAATAACGACGGCGTAAAATTGATAGCTAGCGGCTATAACGAGGATTTGAAAATTGGCTATATTTGGTTGGATTACGAGAATTTACTAATTGGTGATGCTTACTTGACCGATATGCGTTTACGTTATTACAGTAGTGAGAAACGGCAAAATTGGGAACATCCTGCTGTTAAAAGTTTTCAGCTTTCTTTTAACAATCCACAACGTTTTTTGCAACATTTAAATAAGTCAAAAACGGGAGAGCAAAATGTCGAACGTTTTAAAAAAATCTATACGCCCAATCAGTCATTTTCAAAAAAAGACAGCTTAAAATTTCTAAATATTTATATCGACCATTTTACTAATTTTAATATCGAAAGGTGGCGTAATGAAAACTTAACACAAGTCGGAAAGCGAATTTTAAAAATAAAAAAAACTGATAAAAAATTCGAACAATATACCCGTTTCTTGGACTTGTTTAGCTTTGTGCATTCTATCCGATACGGTAGCGGGACGGTTGGGAAAAATGCGCTCCAATTTGCTATCAATCAAATTGATAACGTAGACGTCGAAGAATGGCACCAGCTTAGAGACGAACTATTGACTTTAGCAATTTATACGCTTCGTAAGGACCTTCCTTCGGAGGCTTTTGCTGAAATAGAACAGTCCTTTTCCTTGCCTGACAAGGAGCGACAAACGTACTGGGCGGCGATTGTTGATAGTGCGGATATTAAGACGGTTTCTTTAGCGGAGGTCGCGTATTTGGAAGCGGCGGCGGATAGTTTGAGCAGTCATTTTATTGCCCCAATTAGCCGATTTGACAGGCGTTTTGCTTATCAAGGTTATGGAAGTCGGGCTTTGACAGAATTATTGTGGAAGGAAAAAAATTCAAAAGAACATCCTACAACTATTAAGGATTTTTGTATTAAAAATCAGCAGAAGAAATTGGCGGAACTTCAAAGTGAGGTACGGCGGTATATTGAATGGGCAAAGGAGCGGTAATTTAGCAAAGTAATATTTTGAAAGATGTTGAGTTTTCAAAGGTTGAGGTGGTGAATGTTGAGGAGTTTGAAAAAGCATTTTTTTTTGCAAAAAATTTAAAACACTATACTTTTTTCTAACTCATTTGATATATTAATTACTAATGCCAACTAAGAGTTAAAACATGTTGATTATCAGGCAGTTAAAATTCTGAGAATCACCATTTTAATAATTTGTAAATATATGTATATGTCAGTAAACCAGATGTTTGTATGTTCAACAGTTTATTTCCGTTGAATTACATTAAATAATATACTGATTTTAATTATTTATAAAACAGATGCGAAAAGTAGTTTTTCTTTTCTATTTTAAGGGTGCGAACCAACAAAAATAGAAATAATGAAAAATACCGATAAACTTATCGAAATCTACTTTCACATCTGTAACTGCTATGATACAGATTTAACTTTTCACTACCAAAGAATGAGCAATAATTATTGTCCTAAATTTACAG
>CAYUNA010000349.1:0-1393 GCA_964445895.1 uncultured Saprospiraceae bacterium
AATTTTCTCTCTCCTGATAAGTAAAAAAAAACTTACTTTACACGGTATTCATTAAGAACGCGAAATTTCGCCCACCGTTTTCTTTACAATTGCCTACTTTTGCGCCCTCAAATTAAACTTATGACAAAGATTGATTTTTTAAAGACGGGCATTAAGAATTTAAAAACGGTAGGTGCGGTAACGAGAAGTTCCAAATTTTTGTGCAAAAAGTCGATTAGTTTTATTGATTTTAAAGAAGCTAAAGTAATCGTTGAATTAGGCGCAGGGGATGGCGTAGTGACCAAGCATATTTTAGCGAAAATGCGCCCTGATGCGAAATTGTTGGCCTTTGAAATCATGCCTGACATGGCAAAACTACTTCGAAAAATTAAAGACGACCGATTGGTTGTTATCGAAGATTCTGCGGCTCTTTTAGCTGAATATTTAGCAAAACATAATACTGAAAAAGTTAAATATATTTCCTCTGCAATTCCATTTGTGATGTTGCCAGATGAAGAAGCGCTCAAAATTATTCAAGCCTGCCATGACAATATGGAAACTGGTGGTGTCTTTATGCAAATTCATTATTCTTTGATGGCAAAAAAATTGTACCAACAAGTTTTTGGCAATGTCGATGTCAATTTTGTACCACTCAATGTACCACCTGCTTGGGTTTTGGTCAGTAAAAAACAATAGCATTTCTTCTATGAAAAATCTTCCAATTGGTACATTTATCAATATGCTGACGGTAGTCGTCGGTAGTTTGATTGGTATATTTTTGAAAGAATTTTTCCCTCCGAATATCGAAGCAATTATTTTTCAAGCCATTGGTTTGGGGACGTTGGTGATTGGCATTTCGATGAGTTTAAAAGTGCCTGATGGTTATTTTCTAATCTTTATTTTCTCCTTGATTTTAGGTGGCGTGATAGGTGAGTTAATTGGTCTGCAATCCATTTTATTCGGTCTTGGTGATTCTGTTAAAGCTACGTTTCATATTTCTGAAAAAGGCTTCACTGATGGATTAATCACCGCTTTTTTGCTATTCTGTATTGGCTCAATGACCATCATTGGCGCGATAGAAGAAGGCATCGAAAATAAGCGCGAATTGTTGATGATAAAGTCCACTTTAGATGGTATTACATCGATTGCGTTGGCAGCTTCTTTTGGTATTGGAGTATTGTTTTCCATTCTTCCGATGTTAATTTTTCAAGGAGGGATTACTATTTTAGCAAAAAAAATGGAGCGATTTTTTACGGAAACGTTAATTGCGCAACTAAGTGCCCTTGGCGGTGTTCTAATCATCGCAATTGGTATAAATATGCTACAATTAGGTAAAATTAATATAGAAAATCTGCTGCCGGGGCTATTCGTCATTGCGGTTTTGACTAAGATTTTTGAACCTCATTTAGCTAAG
>CAYUNA010000349.1:1493-5431 GCA_964445895.1 uncultured Saprospiraceae bacterium
AGTAATCAAAAAAATGAAAAATAAAATTAAAGTAGGTGATGCCGTTCCAAAATTTAGTTTAAAAAATCAACACGACGAATTGGTCAACATCGAGCAATTTGTTGGCAAACCTTTTGTCGTTTATTTTTATCCAAAAGATGATACGCCCGGATGTACGGTGGAGGCATGTACCTTCAGAGATATGTACGAGGATTTCAAAGATGTCGGTGCAGAGGTGATTGGTATTAGTGCGGATAGTCCACAGTCACATCAGTATTTTGCGAACAAGCACAATTTACCATTTGTGTTGTTGAGTGATGAAAAGAAAGAAGTGCAAAAATTGTTTGGTGTTCCGAAAGCGATGTTTGGGTTACTACCTGGTCGTGTGACGTATGTGATTGACGAAAAAGGGATTGTGCAAAATGTTTTTTCAAGTGCCATTAATATGAAAAAACATGTAACAGAGGCAATTGCGGTATTGCAAAAATAGACTTTCCACAACTTTGGTAGTTTTCCACAAAGAAAATGTTGATAAGTGCCTCGTAGTACTTAACTGATGTTAAAAAGTTAAAAAAGCCGTTTTGCCCGCTGCACGTCTAAATTTAGAATTAAGTACTTTTTGGGATAGCTTTTTAAATTAAAAAAAGCTACATTTGTACTTAAATAACTGAATACATTTCAAAACACTACTTTTATTTTGTTATTTATTGTTTTTGTGAAATTTTTACACTAAAATTAAATAAAAGTCCCTCATTCAAAATTTGGCAAGTTACCATCTTTTTAAACTATGGAAAGAGACTACCGACAAAATGATGCTTCCGAACATCTGTTTTTGCAAGCCTTAGCTTATGACCGTGCAGGAGATGTCTATAATGCTGTCAAACTCTACAAACGAGTAATTCGCATGGCCCCTGATTGGTCTGCACCGTTTTCTTTTTTAAGCTTCATTTATAAGCAAAGGAATGAATGGCAGCCTTCTCTTCACTACAGTCAAAAAGCAGTGGAAAACAATCCATTCGATGAAGCTGCCTGGCGCAATTTGGGTATCGCAGCTACGGCATTGAAACGTTGGGAATTGGCAAAAAAAGCATGGCATCAATTAGGTTTTAAAATTTCTAAAAACAAGAAAAAACCCTTACTCAATCCTTCTCCTATTATTCTTCGGTTGAATCCAAAGACAAAACCAGAAATAGTTTTAGGTAAACGAATTGACCCTGCCCGTGCGCGTATTCAAAGTGTACCTCAGCCTTCTTCCAAACATGGTTTTCAAGACCTTATCTTGTTTGATAATAAACCCAACGGCTTTCATATTATTGATGGTAAAAAATTTCCTGTTTATGATGAATTGGAAATGATTCGTCCTTCATTATACTTCACTTTTGCCGTTGAATTATTGACAGATTCTCTGGAAGACGTCCTAATTTTGGAAAAACTTTGTCATGAATCCAATTTAGGTTTTGATAACTGGTCAAACGCTTATCGAATGACTCAAAGTGCTAAAGAGTCTTTTAATATTTTAGCGTCTCCAGTCACTGAAAAAGAGCAGTTTTTAGTGGCAATTGGTGCAGAGAAAAACGTGGATGTTTTAGAAATTTTGGAGGCGTGGAAGGTTATTGCTTTGAAAAATTTTGGCAGTATTCAGCGATTCTAAAATTTTAGACTTTATGAAGAGATTTGAGCGGTCTTCATTTCATCAAACTTTTCCTACCTTTATCCGTTCTAAAAAAGCAATAATACCCATCATACAGAAATCAAGTCAATCGAAGTAATCATTCAATCGAGTCAATCGTATGAGTTTCAAATTATCATCTCCTTTTAAACCAACTGGTGACCAACCAGAAGCCATTCGTGAATTGATTAAAGGAGTCAAAGAAGGGGAAAAATCACAGGTTTTATTGGGCGTTACGGGGTCAGGAAAGACTTTTACCATGGCAAATGTCATTGCCAACTTGAATCGTCCGACCTTAGTCTTGACACATAATAAGACATTGACGGCACAGTTATACGGCGAGTTTTGCGAATTTTTTCCTGATAATGCGGTAGAGTATTTTGTTTCGTATTATGATTATTACCAACCCGAAGCCTATCTTTCAGTCACTGATACTTATATTGAAAAAGACCTGCAAATCAACGAAGAAGTTGATAAATTAAGGCTGAGAGCAACCTCTTCTTTACTCTCAGGGCGGCGCGATGTAATTATTGTAGCATCCGTTTCCTGTATTTATGGTATGGGAAATCCAGAAGATTTTGCAGGTAGTATTATCCGAATTAAACCCGGCGACGTGATTTCGCGGAATGCCTTTTTATATAAATTAGTGGAATGTCTTTATTCCCGAACGGAAGTTGAATTCAAGCGAGCAACTTTCCGCGTAAGAGGCGACACGGTCGATATTAATTTACCGTACGCGGATCACGGAATGCGGATTACTTTTTTTGGAGACGAAATTGAGGAGATTGATAAAATTGAAACTGAGAGTGGAAAACGCATTACGGGACTGAAAGAAGCGGCGATTTTTCCAGCAAATTTATACGTTGCCCCTAAAGACAGAATGGGGTCTATTATTCGTGAGATTCACGATGAGATGGACAGTCAGATTAAATATTTTGAAAGTGAGCGTAAATTTTTGGAAGCTAAACGCATCAAGGAACGCACTACTTTTGATATTGAGATGATGACTGAGTTAGGCTATTGTAATGGTGTAGAAAACTATTCTCGCTTTTTCGATGGCCGCCGACCAGGGACAAGACCGTTTTGCCTTTTGGACTATTTTCCAGATGATTATTTGATGATTGTGGATGAAAGTCATGTTACGATTCCTCAGGTTCGTGGAATGTGGGGTGGTGACCGCGCCCGAAAATTGAGCTTGGTTAGCCATGGCTTTCGACTGTCCTCAGCGATGGATAACCGACCACTAAATTTTACTGAATTTGAAAGTTTAACCAATCAAATTATTTATGTCAGTGCCACGCCTGGCAATTATGAAATGGAAGAAACAGATGGTTTAATTATCGAACAAATCATTCGTCCCACAGGTTTGTTAGACCCACCGATTGAGGTGCGCCCAAGTATGAATCAGATTGATGACTTGTTGGAAGAAATTGATGAGCGTATTAAAAACAATGAACGAACTTTAGTGACGACGTTAACCAAAAGAATGGCGGAAGAACTCGCTAAATATTTTGCCAAGCTGGATTTAAAAGTTCGTTATATCCATTCTGAAGTCGATACGATGGAGCGTGTGGAGATTTTGCGCGACTTACAATTGGGGGAATTTGACGTATTAATCGGTGTAAATTTATTGCGGGAAGGCTTGGATTTACCTGAAGTTTCGCTCGTTGCTATTTTGGACGCCGACAAAGAAGGTTTCCTTCGTAACGACCGTTCGTTGACGCAAACGGCTGGACGAGCCGCTCGAAATGTCAATGGTTTAGTCGTCTTTTATGCTGATAAAGTTACGGATTCGATGCAGCGCACAATCGACGAAACTGAACGTCGAAGAGCCATCCAAATGGCATACAACGAAAAACATAATATTACGCCCCGTACTGTTCGAAAATCGAAGGAAGACATTATGGCGAAGACGACAATTCTCGATATTCGTGGTAAAAAAGAATACTACGTCGAGCCAGAAAAAGCGAGTCTTGCCGCTGACCCAGTAATTGGATATATGACACGTGACCAAATTGAAAAGGCGATGAAAGAAACCGAACGAAAAATGAAAAAAGCAGCGAAGGATTTGGATTTTATTTCGGCGGCACAGTTTCGTGATGAGTTGTTTGCCTTAAAGAAACAGGTAAAAGGGGCTTAGTATAGTGTAACAAAAGTTTCTTTAAATTATCAGGAGGTCGAAAATTGCAAATTTTCGACCTCCAATAAAAACAATGCGCGTTGCCTGCGGCAACGCGGGTGGGGTTCTTGAGGATGAAAAATGATTTTTGCAAAATCATTTTTCATCCTC
>CAYUNA010000350.1:0-5421 GCA_964445895.1 uncultured Saprospiraceae bacterium
ATGGCGACTGCTGGGTTTCAACAATCGCCTCATGGAATTAAAGATAAAAATTTGCGCTAAAAAAAATCTAAGTACATGACACTATTTATGTGGATAATTTTGACAGAGAGATTTTTTCTTTCTCCACTTCGGTCGAAATGACAGTTTAGTTTTCTTTTAAAAATCGTTGCATGGTCTGCATCATGGAACTATTTTTAAGAGGAAAATAGCGGAAAAACATCCTGTCAAAATATCCAGATAAATAGAGTCATGTACTTATGTGTCAATTTGTTAATTTTTTGAAAATCGCAGCACCTCCGTTTTTTGATGATTAAAAATAGCCATTGTATAAAAGCCTTTGGCCAAATCGGTAGTTGTTAATTTTTCTCGATTCAAGCCTGGTTCTAAATTAATGTTGAACCGAGTAACCAATTGATTACCAGTATTGAAAACTGCAACTTCTATTTCTTCGTCATCTTCTGCCGTCAAGTTTATATTTAAAAAATCGTTAACTACTGGATTTGGATAAATGCTAGCCTCCCAATCTTTTACGTATCGAATCGCAATTATTTTAGAAAAACTACTCGTACCATCTGTGTCAAATTGCTGTAAGCGATAATAGTTAATGCCATTTGCTGGATTTTTATGATTGAAATGATAGGTCTGCATAATCTGCGAATGACCACTGCCCGCGACCGTGCCAATTTCAGCAAAATCTTTTCCATTTTGACTATACTGAATACTAAAATAAGCGTTATTTGCTTCCATTGCTGTCAACCATGTCAAATCGACGGTCTGCTCTTTTTTTCGACCATAAAAATCAGTTAATTCAATCGGTAAAACACCTGGTGCAGCCGCAGGCATTTGATAATTGCAAGAACCATTGCTGACAGGGTCAAGAATTTTCACGACCACTAAAGTCCCATTATTCACCCAAGAACCGAAATCTAAAGGGTTATAATCTCCATTCACTGCCTCAATCATACCAACACCCAAGAAGCCTTCACTTGAAGGAGAAGAATAATCATTGCCAAATCCCCAAGGATTGGAAGAGAGGTCTTGATCTTGTAATAATACCGCCTGTCGGTGTCCCCAATTACTCGCTGTTCCTTCATAAATCCATCCATAAATTGCCTGTTCAATAGGCATTGGTGTAGAACTACTACTTGTCCAAAAGCCCGCTAAATTTTCTGCTCTTGTCAAAAACTCATGGCAGTTGGCATCATCTCCAAGTACAGGGTCATTGTCAATTCTTTCAAAAGGTCCCCAGTTATTTTCTCCCGTATGAGAAAATTCATTATTCGCCAACAACCAATCCGCATGATTCTGCGCCAAATTGCTCAAATTGTCTTCTAAAGCATCCAATGGCAAACCCAAAACTGGCCCATTTCCATAATCCAAACCACTGCGAGAAGTGCGTTCGTCGTTGATAATATAAAGTGCTTTTTGACTAATGGTATAAGCATTCCAATCCGTTGGTAATGTGAGAAAACCCAGACTTTCCGCAGCCAATCCAAGTTGATTTTCTTCGCCTCGTCGTCCAAAGTTATAGGCCTCTTCAATATCTGTGGCATCATCAAATCCTGCAATCCACTCAATATCTGTATTCAGGTTTTCGGGAGATTGCGCTGTTAAAAAAATGGGCATAGCGATGACCGTCAGAATCAATTGTGTTATTGTTCTTTTCATAGAAATAGTTTTTAGGCAAAGGTCTGCCTTAGTTAGTTTTGTCTATTATGCGAGGCAAGATTGGGGAGCGTTTTCATTTATTTGGGACAGTTCGAGTGAAATATAGGAGGTAAAAATGTGTTTATCAAAAAGGGAGGTAACATAATCTATACGATTAGAATACAATATTAAAGGGAAAACAACTAAAATTCATGCTATAAATAAAAAATTTGTGACAGGGTAAAATAGCAGAAGTGCCTAATACAGTTATTGCATTAGCCACTTCTGAAACAAAAAATACAGTTAATTATCTCAATAGAATTTTAGAAAAGAATGGTAAAAATATTTTATATTTGGTCTGTAATTTTCACATAACCAGAGTATGATTTGCCCTCTCCATTGTCAAAAACGTAGTAGTACAAACTTTCCTCTTCAGGTAACGAATCACCCTGATTTTCTTCGCCAGACCAGCTATTGTCATACCCTGCCTGCTGAAAAATTTTCTCGCCCCACTTATTAAAAATTAAGATAGAGTTGTTTGGGAAATTTTGCACCCCCAAAATTGTAAAATTGTCGTTGACACCATCTCCATTTGGAGAAAAACCACTTACGATAGTTAAGGATTCGCATAATATTTCTATGCTCACATTAATTGTGTCGTAGCCTTGTTTAGTCTTTAAAAGGTAAGAAAAAGTATCATTTTCCTCACAAATATCTGCCTGAGGCACATACGTCATCGAATCTACACCATTAATAAATACCTTACCGAACTCTGGTGCATGTAGTAAAACAACGTCTTCTGAAAACGCTTGTTTTTTTACAACATCAAAGATTAATTTGTGATTGCGAATGACCACCAAATGGTCATCTGCTTGAGTTTCGGACGGTTTATTATGATGAGGGGAAGTAGCGGATGCCATTCCAATATTTACTATATTAAATAAGAAAAACAGGCATACCCAAAATGGTAATTTTACAATCTTGTTAGTCATAGTTTTTAATTGTTGTGTTCTAAAATAGTTTTTGATCTTTAAATATTTTACTTTGCTTGACTGACTCATTTGTTGGAAAATTTAAGGTGAAAAAATAAGTTTAATGAAGGAGGAATTTTCCAAATTTCGTGCGGGGAGATTATCACATTGGTAAAGACCAATGAATTTTATTTTGTGGCGAATTAAAAAGGGAGTAAAAATTTGAGGGAAGTAAACTTGAGGGAATATTACGGAAGGTATAGGGGTAATTGCAAATTGCTTGCCAAAAGCAAAATTATTTAATTTTTTAGCAAAAATTAATTCCAAAAACAGTCACTTTTTTACCATCAATGGCATTTTTCATAGCATAAACTGCAAAATCATGAGGATTAAAGCCGTATTTCCTACCCACGGTTCTTGAAGAGACCCTCTCCTATTATTATATTTTTTCAACTAAAATAAAGAACAGATAGCGCGATTTTTATTTTAAATTTGCGGGTCAAAAAAGGGTTAAGGAATAGTGAATCGTAGAATTGATACTCCTGAAAAAACGTTCATAACAAGATGAAAAGACCGCTTTTAAAAATTCAAACTTTAATTGCTTGGTTATATCTTATTCGATACGCTTGGATTAGACCGAGTTCTACAGAAGCATAACAGGAAAAAACTTTAAATGCAACACAAATCAAAAACAAATTCAACAACTATTTTTCAAACAATCTTTTGTTTGCTAATACTCCTGTTTTGCACCACCAATTTAATTGCCCAAACGCCAAAAAAGCCCAAGAAACGCCCAATACCTAATCCCAATACTCAAAATCCAGCACCTAAAAAAGATACCACTGACATCATCGACATTGAATGGGCAGATGAATTTATCTACGAAGTAATCGAAGGTGATACGCTGCAACGTCTCCTTGGAAACGTCGAACTTAGTCAAGATACCGTTTATATGTATGCGGATTCTGCCCGCATCCGTAACAGTACGAATCTGACAGCAATTGGAGAAGTGATTTTGCAGCAAGGGGATTCGCTGGCAGTTTTCGCCGACTCCGTAATTTACAATTCTGATAGTCGAATTTCGGATTTATACGGCGAAGTCATCCTCGTCAACCAAGGTCAAAAACTCTTCACAGACTACCTACATTACAATCTGAATACGGAGGTTGCGACTTATTATTCGGGCGCAACAATTACCGATGATTCAACCACGATTCAGAGTGAGAAGGGCTATTTTTATATGAAAACGAAGGAAATGTTTTTCAAAGATTCAGTTGTAGTGGTGAGTCCAGAATTTTCGTTGCGGTCAGATACTTTAAAATTTAATACCGATTCAAAAGTCGCGACGTTTCTTGCGCCCACGTTGATTTCGCAGGACAGCAGTAAGATCTATTGTGAGGCAGGTTTTTATGATACTAAAAATAAAACTGCCGTATTTCGAGAAAATCCGCAGTACGTCGATGGTGAAAAAATCGCGATTGCGGATACTATTATGTATGATGGCAATACAAAAGAAGTCTTTTTACTCGGAAATGCCCGTTTTGAAGAAGGCAGTCGCATCGCTACAGCTAACCGAATTCGCTATAATGAAACCACAGAAGTAACGCTACTCGAAGGCAATGCTGTAATTGTGGATGATGGTCAGAATATCGTGGCAGATACCGTTTCGTATGATAAAGTAAATGAATCTTACGCTACGCGCGGTCGGTCGCACATTGTGGATGGTGACCAGATTTTAGATGCCAATCAGGTCGATTATGACCAGGAGAGAGAAATAGGCATAGCAACTGGCAATGTAGTTTGGCGCGATACTTCGCAAAACGTGACCATCGTTTCGGAATACGCCAATTACAAAAAAGAAAATGATTACATCAAGGCTTCGGGTGGACGAAATGGTCGACCGCTGTTTATTTCTGACATTGATGGAGATTCGTTATTTATGACTGCCGACACTTTGGTTTCGATAAAAGGTGACACGCTGACGGGCGATACCAGCCGATTGATGCACGCGTATTTTGATGTGCGTATCTATAAAAGTGACCTACAGGCGGTCTGCGATTCCTTGCTATACAATACGACAGATTCACTATTTTGGTTTTATGATAACAGACCGCGAGAAACGCCGATTATTTGGTCAGATACGACACAATTTACAGCAGATACGATAAAATTACAATTGGCAAATAATAAAATTGACCGTATTTTTTTGAGAAATAATTCTTTTATTATTAATTCGCCCGACGAACAATTTTTCAACCAAATTAAAGGTAAAAACAGCATCGCGTATTTCACGGAAGGAGAATTAGACTACGTTCATGTTACTGGAAATGCCGAATCCGTTTATTATCCGCTGGACGATGCGAAGGCCTATATCGGCGCGAATAAGACGATTTGTAGCGAAATGAAAATTTATTTTGGTGATAATACCGTGACTGGTATCAAGTTCTTTTCACAACCCCAGGCGACCCTTTCGCCCATGGATAAGGCAGACCATCGCGCCTTATTAATGGAAGGTTTTCGATGGGAAAATAACCGCCGTCCTCTAAGTGTAGATGATTTATTTAAAAAACAAGAACGGAAGCCGGTTGCAGTCGCTTTGCCAGATAAAAACGAGGAAGCAGTTTTAGATGAAGACGTTGAAATTATAGAAAATGACGGTGCACTAAAGGAAAAGATTGAAAAAGTGGAGGGGGGGATTTCCAACAAAAAGTCATTATCCAAGAAGAAAAAAGGAAAGGAATAAGTACTGTATGTAAAAACTTTCTTTACGTTTTGCTCGGCGGCTAAAGCCGCCTCGCTTTTG
>CAYUNA010000351.1:0-5416 GCA_964445895.1 uncultured Saprospiraceae bacterium
TAAAATAATGTATAAGTAAACCGATTTTTTTGCTACTTTTGGCGTTTGAAATTAAGATTTACTGCTGGTTTGGAGCTACAAAAGTTTTAGAAACTTTTGTATGGTTTACTAATCAACGAATTAACCGATAACGAATTCATGAGGAAACTACTTTACCTTTTATCCATTCTTTTTATCTTTTCTTGCCAGACAGAAAAGCCTAATTCCGCCTCAACACAAGAGTACTTTAAAGTAACGGGGAAGACGATGGGCACGACCTATTCCGTCATTTATGAAGACGAAAAAGAGCGTAATTTTAAGCCAGAAATGGATGCATTGTTGGTAGCAATCAATGCAGACGTTTCGACATACGAGCCCAATTCCGTAATTACGCAATTTAATAAAAACACTATTTCAGATTCCCTTTGGGCTGCGGACAATAAGCATTACGATGCCAATGTGAAGTTAGCAATGGATATTGCGCAAAAGACTAAAGGGGCATTTGACCCAACAATAACGCCACTGGTTAATCATTGGGGATTTGGCTATACGGGTAAAAATCCAATATCAAAAATCGATACTCTGGTGGTTGATTCTTTAATGGAATTTGTGGGTTTTGAATTGTTGGAATGGACAGAACCGATGTTGGGGGAAAAAGGACGGTTGTCGCTCATGAAAATGGATGGAAATGTACAATTAGACCTCGGGGGGTCGGCAAAAGGGTATGCGCTGGATGAAGTTGGAGCATTTTTGGAAGCGAAAGGGGTGAAAAATTATTTGGTAGAAATCGGACGGGAAGTGAAAGGAAGTGGTCGAAATCCAAAAGGAAAAATTTGGTCTATTGGCATCAATACACCAAAAGCAGATGCGGCTTTGACGGATGTAGAAGAAATTGTTTTATTGGATAATATGTCTGTCGCAACCTCTGGAAACTATCGACAAAGCTATGAAGTGGATGGTCGAAAAATCTCACATATCATCAATCCCAAAACGGGTTATCCTGAAATATCTAACTTGTTGAGCGTCTCTGTCTTTTCAAAAGAATGTGCTGTGGCAGATGCTTATGCGACGGCATTTATGGTCATGGGATTGAAAGAATCATTGGCGTTTGCCAATGCCGAAAAAGACTTGGAAGCACTATTTATTTATAGCAATGCCGATGGTGAGTTGAGTATGGAGATGACGAATGGTATGGATAAAATTGCGACGAGTATGATGAAGGAGTAGGGGGCTTTTCCAACTTCCTAATAGTTGAGTCAAGTACTTAATTACCGTGTAACAGAAGCTTACTTGGTTTTCAGGAGGTAGAAAATTGCAAATTTTCATCCTCAAACTCCTCTTGCTTCAAAAAACTCACTCCGGGGTTGTGTAAGAAGTCCAAAATTGAAAAAATTTATAAATATTCAATTTTATAAAATACTGAATTTAAGAACTTGATTGAAAAACCAATAAAAAGTAAACACACACACTCATCGGCTAAAATTTTTCGTTTAGAAAATAGCCGATACAACTACATCAAA
Source organism: uncultured Saprospiraceae bacterium (assembly GCA_964445895.1). GTDB lineage: Bacteria > Bacteroidota > Bacteroidia > Chitinophagales > Saprospiraceae > CAYUNA01. The sequence continues at coordinate 1,500 of CAYUNA010000351.1, forward strand.
TATATGTTTAATTTAGACAGAGACCTGGTATTTTTTGATTTGGAAGCAACTGGTTTGAACGTGATTCGTGACCGCATCATGCAGGTTGGCGCGATTAAATATTTTGCGGATGGTCGTGAACCAGAGGAGTTAGAAATGCTAATCAATCCTGGCGTGTTGATTTCTCAGGAAGCATTTGAAGTGCATGGAATCGGGCCGCAAGACGTGGCGAATAAACCGACTTTTGAACAGGTCTCAAAGCAGCTTTGGGAATTTTTCGGAGACGCAGATTTAGGGGGCTATAATTGTACGCGATTTGATGTGCCTATGTTGATGGAGGAATTTGTGCGGGCAGGGTATGATTTTGATATTTCCAATAGAAGGATACTGGATATGCAGCGCATTTTTTATAAAATGGAGCCTCGAACATTGAAAGCTGCGCTGAAATTTTATTGCAAAAAAGAACTGGTCGATGCTCATGATGCTATGGCGGATGTGCGTGCAACGATTGATGTCTTTGAGGGGCAATTGAAGATGTATGAAGGGGTAGATTATAAAGATAAAGACGACAATCTAACGCCTGCTCCAATTGTGAACGATATGCAAAAAATCCATGATTTTACACAAGATGCGCAGATGTTGGATGTCACCAATCGATTAAAATTGAACGAGCAGGGTGTGATTGTTTTTAATTTTGGAAAATATACGGGACAGTCGGTGAAGCAAGTTTTGCAACGGGACAAACCGTATTACCACTGGATTTTAAATAAAGAATTTTCCGCTCAGGTGAAAAATATTGTCAAAAAACTAATGCATGAGAAGTAGGGACGGCGCACGGCATACGGTTCATGAATCACGAAGAGGCGCAAAGGAGATGTTTTTCTGTAGCGTATTGATGACTTTTGTGGTACTGTTTTTTAGCAATTGTTACGAGGCACAAGAAGGTTGCCTGGATTTAGGGGCAACCAACTATGATGTCACGGCGGATGATAGTTGTCCGGATTGTTGTACTTATCCGTCACTTAATTTGGCATTTCGGCATTTGATAGTGCCGACAACCATGCCAGATACCTCCGTTTTTTTACGTTACAATACTTTTTATCCAACCTTCGAATCGCCGACCGATACCTTTACGATTGAACGCATTCGCTATTTTTTATCAGAGATTCGATTGGTTCGCCCAAATGGAGAAGAAGTACATGTTTTGGATTCGATAACAGTCGAAATTGATGGGAGTGATGTGACGCTTGAAGATAGTTTTGCTAAAGTGGATAGAGACATTATTCGAACAGTGAACGTGGGCACACTACGGACGGAAGGGGAGTTCTCTGCTATCCGTTTTTTTGTAGGATTGGCGCCTGAGTTGTTAAATATCGACCCAAATTCCGTAGCAAGTACCAGCGAATTAGACGTTGTTGGTGATACTTTATTATATATAGACACGATTAATATTGGCTACTTATCTTCCTTAATTGAGTTTAACCGCGATACGGTTTCGACGATTGATTCTACACGAGTGGAGATTTTTGAAAACACAGATTTGATAGAAGTGCCATTTGCAGAAACATTCACTTTAAACCCTGGTTTTGATATAAAAGTCACCTTAAATGTTGATTATTTAAAATGGTTTCAAGGGATTAATATCCCCGCAACTGACCAATCAATGGTCAATGATGCCCTTCGCAGCCAAATTATCGAAAATATTGTCACCTCCTTTTCAATATCGACTGTAGAGTAGGTTTTCGTCGGATTAATTGCCAACATTTTGGAAAAAAAATCGTTATGGTAATGTATAGATGAATCCCTAAATACCGGGTAATATCAGCTATAATTTTTATTTTTTGTCGGGCCAAATCATATTTTTTACAAACTCCCTTAAACAAATCATTTATGAAATTTCAAAATTTATCATTGTTTGCTGTCGTTCTTCTAATTTTTACCTCAAGTTCATGTAAAGATGATGATGGGCCAGTAGGGCAAACAACTTCTGTCACCATTAATTTTACTGCCAAATATGGTGATGAACCGTTTATTCTATTGACAGAAGAATATGAATATCCTGATGGGAAAATGATTCGTTTTCAAGAAGAATTTGGATTATTTATTTCCAATATCAAACTTTTGCAATCACAAGGAAATGACAAAGAGGAGTTAAAAGAAATCGAATATTTGGACTTTGGGGCAAATTCATCTTCCGCATTTGCCGAAATTCCGCAGTCGATTACGGTTAATAATATTCCAGTTGGTGAGTATAAAGGCATTAAGTTTGACATTGGTGTTCCAGCTGACTTGAATGCCGAAACACCGAATGATTTTGGCGCAGATAATCCACTTTCTGACCAGTCTATTTACTGGCCTGGCTGGCAAAGCTATACATTCTTGCGCTTGGATGGTTGCTATGACCGTGATGGAATGGGCTTGGGGACTACCTGTAATATTGCGGGAGGAGACAATACCGTTTTTACCTTTCATACTGGTAGCAATGCTGCTTTTCGTGAAATGGACGCTTTTATTCAACCAATTACTTTGACAGAAGGACAGCCTGGCGTTTTCAATTTTGAAATTGATGTTGAAACCATCATTGGTGCCAATGGGGACTTAATTGATTTTGGTGCGGGAGAAACACTTCATACCAATAATGTAGACAGCCCTGATGATTTGGATTTAATTGAAAAATTGATGGACAACACCGTGAATGGTGCGATTACGATAAAAAATTAATCAACATGAAAAAATATTGGCTTCTCTTGCTATTTATTCCAATTCTTTGGACGGCTTGCCAAGACGATGACGGCAATCAGCCACCAACTGTTGATGGTCCAGACCCAGATTTATTGGCAATTGCCTATAATCCAACGCCAAAAACCCTGGAATTGCACGATAGTTTGCCACAAATGAATATTCCTGCCGATAATCCGCTGACGGAAGAAGGGGTTGAATTGGGGCGGCACTTGTTTTTTGACCCAATTTTATCAGCAGATAGTACTTTGTCTTGCAATAGTTGTCATTTACTGGATGGTGGATTGACTGATAATTTACCCGTAAGTATTGGTGTGAATGGTGCCATGGGGCAACGAAGTTCGATGTCGCTATTTAATATTGGATTTGCTAATAATGGATTGTTTTGGGATGGTCGGGTAATGACTTTGGAAGAACAAGCCTTGCTGCCAATTGAAGATGTGCACGAGTTTGCGGAAAATTGGGATAATGTGGAAGAAAAATTGCGCCGTAGTACTTTTTACCCCCAAATGTTTCGAGAAGCATTTGGTATTGAAAGTCGGTCAGAAATTACGCGAGATTTAACAGTAAAAGCAATAGCTTCTTTTGAACGAACGTTGATTTTATTTGGGGGTTCATTATTCGATAGATTTAACTATTTGAATGAACCAGGCTTAGAAATGCCTGATTTAGCTGTTGACGGATTCGAAATGTTTCGAGACAATGTGTTCGATGATTTGCCTGATGTAGAATGTGAGCATTGCCATACGCGACCACTTTTTACCAGTGATAATTATCGAAATAATGGACTGGATGAAGCGGAAGATTTAAATGATTTTGCTGATTTGGGGCGTGGAGGTTTCACAATGAATCCAATTGATAACGGAAAATTTCGCGCACCAACTCTCCGTAATATTGCCTTGACTGCACCCTATATGCATGATGGCCGATTTCAAACCTTACGAGAAGTTGTGGAACATTATAACTCTGGTGGGCATCCATCTTTAAATAAAAATACGTTGATTGTTCCATTAGGAATGGAAGAACCTGAGGTGTCGAATGCAGTAGTTGGAGGTGATGCGATTGATGCAGTGGTTGCGTTTTTGCATACGTTGACGGATACGACCTACTTGTCCAATCCAGCGTTTCAGAATCCGTTTGAGAATTAATTTACTGATGTTATGCGCCTGCGGGATTCTTCACTGGGAATCCCCTCGTGG
>CAYUNA010000352.1:0-5410 GCA_964445895.1 uncultured Saprospiraceae bacterium
AAAGGGTTAAAAAGACTTCTGTCTTTTTAACCCTTTTTTTTAACGATTGAATCTTACTTATTTTCCTTTGAAATAAGACGCTTCATTCTTTCCACCATCATTCACTGTTTTCAATCGAGTCTTAAATTCTTTTGCCATTTCAAATTCATTTGTTCGAGCAAAAATTTCAGACAATGCCAACAACGTATTTGTATCGTTTGCATTTAATGCCTCTGATTTTTTGAAATAAGGCAATGCTTTTCCAAATAAATCTTTGATTTTTACATTGTACTCATCATACAATTTTTGGTCTGCTTTTGACATTCCCAAATCACCTTGCTTCTTGATGTACGCCACGGCTTCGTTAAAGTACAATGAACCAACACTATAAATTGCATCCCCCATTTTAGGATCCATTTCTATCGCTTGGTTGAAGTAGTCTAAAGAGTTATCAAAGTATTTTTTACCTTTTTCTGTTTCACCGTTTGCACCAAATTCTTGTTCATATAAATTCATATAAACATTACCCAAAGCAGAACGAATAGATGCATTTTCTGGCTCAGCAGCTACTGCCTCCTTCAACTTAGATTCCAAAACGTCATACTCTTCTTTTTGGATGTAGTAGTTGATTTCTGCAAATAGAATCTCAGTATCATCTGGAAATTTCGCACGACCTGCTTCCAATACTTTTAATGCACCTTCTTTGTCACCTTGTGCTGACAAAAAGTTGAAATATCGGGAATAAACGCCTGGCTCTTCAAATTCTGCTTCATACAATTCCTTGAAATACTTAGCCGCAACATCTTTTTCACCCGCTACTTCCGCGCAAAATGCCACGATGTATTTTTGGTTGTTCACGTCCGCCTCTGCAACTGGAGCATCACCACCTGCTTTTTTAATCACAGCGTTTGCGTCCAGGACTGAATTCAAAGTAGTATAAGCATTTGCGTAATCTTTAGCCGTAATTTGAGCATTACCGACAAAGTTCAAGTTTTTAGCAACTTCGGTCATCCCAGTAAGCGCATCTTTCTTTTCATATTTCTTCACGGCTAATTCTAATGCTTTTTGGTAAGCCTCCAAAGATGTAATACCTTCTTTCGCACGAGTTGGTACATGCTCAGGATTTAAAACCAATTCATTCATGTCTTTTTTCAAAATGGCAGCGTAAATTTCGCCTTTCGTTTGCCAAGTTTTTGTGCTACCTGCAACACCTGCATCTGCTGCTGCAATATCAATCATTTCTTTCGCTTCATCCAATTTGTCTCCGTTGTTAGCTACGTCTAAATTGTAGCTACCCATTGCCCGAGCTGCTTTTTTAAGTGCTTTGGCAGGATCTTCCTGTCCGATGGCAGTACCAACAACTAAGAATAATGAAAGTAAGCTAAAAAGTAATTTTTTCATGGTTGAAAATTTAAATTTAATAGTAATAACTGTTTGTTATGTTTGAAATAAATGCGCTTAACGTTTTTTTGATTGCGCACTGTTCATTTAATTAGATTCTTAATTATGCTTTTTTGCATAAAAATTTAAGGAATTTTAACTTTTAGTGAAACGAATTTAATAAGTTCAAGAGCCTCATAAGTGCCTCGTAGTAATTTTTTCTTGTAAAAAGTTTAAAAAATTAGGTACCAGTGCATAGCCGCGCTACGGACTTATTTTTCAAGGTTTTTGGAAGGAAAAAGAACAAGCATAATGGCTCAAGTTATTGAATTCGTTTCACTTGCATGGTTAATGTGAGTTCAGAACTTATTGACTAATTATACAAGGTATTGGAATCCAATTTTGTTTAAAAATAAGTGCTGATATAAAGAATGGTTGCTGGAAATTAAAGTTGTATGAGGAATTGGGATGTGTTTTTGATTTAAAATAAAGTCATGTTTTTAATCCAATAAGAAATGATGAACAGCAAACGATGAATAACGACTCAACGGCAAACAAATGGCACTTATTCACTTGATAATCAAGCAAATAGAAACTTTTGATTCCGTCAATTCATTATTCATCATTTAAAATTCATCATGCAAAAAGCACTTGTGTTAATGTAGTGCAAAAGCTATTCCTCAGCATCGTCAGCATCTGTTTCAGTTGCATCGGTTGCTTCATCTTCAGTCGTATTTTCGACATCTTCAGCTGCTTCGTCAGTCGCAACTGGATTACCGTTTTCATCAACAGTCACTTCGACTTCTTCCTCATCTTCGTGTGGAATAATCGCAATATCACCAATGGAATCTTTGTCATCAATTCGAATAACTCGAACACCCTGTGTCGCCCGTCCCATCACTCGCATCGACTCAATCGCAATCCGAATCATGATACCTGACTTGGTCGTGATAATCAAATCTTCATCTTCGCGCACTCCTTTGATAGCGAATAATGCCCCCGTTTTATCGGATACTTTCATCGTTCGCACACCTTTTCCTCCTCGATTGGTCAAACGATATTCTTCAAATTCAGAACGTTTCCCCATTCCTTTTTCAGACAATACCAAAATCGTAATATCTGTATCATTCGGATCAATAGACACCATACCCACTACCGCGTCATCATCGCTTTGCAACCGTACACCACGGACTCCCGAAGCCGTTCGACCCATTTGGCGCACCGCAGTCTCATTAAAACGAATCGAATTACCGTATCGCGTAGCCATGAAAATTTCACTTGCCCCATTCGTCAATTTCGCTTCCAACAACGTATCGCCATCTTTAATTGTGATACCATTGATACCACCACTACGTGGACGAGAATAATCTTTGACCAACGTCTTTTTAATTTGCCCTTTTTGTGTACAAAACAGAATATAATTGTTGTTGATATATTCTTCGTCCGTCAAGTCTTCGATTTTGATATAAGCTTTGACTTTATCGTCCTTCTCAATATTCAAAATATTCTGAATCACCCGACCACTAGAAGTCTTCGTGGCTTCAGGAATTTGATACACCCGTAGCCAATGACATTTACCTCGTTCAGTAAAAAACAACAGATAGTTGTGATTCGTCGCCACAAACATGTGTTCCACAAAATCCTCATCCCGTGTTTTTGCACCTCTCGAACCTCGACCACCTCGACCTTGCGTTTTGAACTCACTCGATGGCGTTCGTTTGATATATCCCAAGTGAGAAATCGTAATCACCACTTCCTCATCCGCAATCATATCTTCGATGCTAATTTCACCTTCTGAGAATGAAATATCGGTACGTCGTTCATCACCGTATCGTTCTTGGATTTCACCCAATTCTTCTTTGATAATTGCTCGCTGACGTTCTTCTTTTGCCAAAATATCACGCAAATCGTCAATCGTCACTTGCAATTCATCATATTCTGCCTGTACTTTATCTCGTTCCAGTCCAGTCAGTTTTTGCAAACGCATATCCAAAATCGCTTTCGCTTGAATATCTGATAATGCGTTGCCTTCTTCCAACTCTACATCTTCGTGCAAATTCATTTCAATCAATGAAGAAAACTTATCTGCAAATTTCTTTTTGTCATCAATAAAATCACCACGCATCAAGCCCTGCTTCGCTTCTTCTGGCGTTTTGGATGCTCGAATCAACGCAATTACTGCATCAATATAATCCAGAGCAATCAACAAACCAATTAATAAATGGGCTCGTTCCAACGCCTTTTTCAAATCGTAAGCCGTTCGTCTCTGAATAACTTCTAAGCGGAATTTGATAAACTCCACCATCATGTCTTTCAGGTTCAAAACTACCGGACGACCATTCACCAATGCAATATTGTTGACTCCGTAAGACGATTGTAAGGGCGTGTATTTGTACAATTTACTCAATACCACATTTGCCATCGCATCACGCTTCACTTCCACGACTACCCGCAATCCGTTTCTATCTGATTCGTCTCGTACAGCCGAGATACCTTCTACGCGTTTTTCATTTACCAAGTCAGCGATTTTGACAATCATTGTCGCCTTATTTACTTGATATGGAATCTCAGAAATAATGATGGTTTCTTTACCTGAAGCCGAGGTTTCAATCCGTGCTTTTCCACGCACCACTACTCTACCACGACCTGTTTCGTAAGCCTCTCGCACACCATTCATTCCGTAAATCGTTCCCCCCGTTGGAAAGTCAGGAGCTTTGACAAATTCCATCAAGTCTTGCACCGTCAACTCTGGATTATCCACCAAGGCAGCAATTCCACTCACAACTTCCGTCAGGTTGTTCGGTAACATATTCGTCGCCATACCAACCGCAATACCAGATGCTCCATTGAGCAATAAAGTTGGGATTTTGGAAGGCAAAACCGTTGGTTCTTTCAGCGTATCGTCAAAGTTGAACGCAAAATCAACCGTATCTTTATTGATGTCTGCCAATAATTCGTCCGAAATACGCTGTAATCGCGCCTCTGTATAACGCATCGCAGCTGGGCTATCACCGTCCATCGACCCAAAGTTCCCCTGTCCGTTGACGAGTGGATACCGGAGCGACCAGTCCTGCGCCATCCGCACCATTGCGTCATATACGGACGTATCACCGTGTGGGTGATATTTACCCAAAACCTCCCCGACAATACGAGCAGACTTCTTAGGTGCTTTGTTGTAAGTCAACCCCAGTTGGTGCATGCCGTAGAGAACGCGACGGTGCACGGGTTTGAGTCCGTCCCGCACATCTGGCAATGCTCTGGAGACAATCACGGACATTGAGTAATCAATGTACGCTGATTTCATTTCATCCTCAATATTAATGGGGATTATTCGTTGTCCTAAAGCCATCTATGTAGTATATTTTTTAAAGATATTATTCACTGATAATCAATGAATTAAGGCAAGATACTATATTGCTAAAAATCGTCCTGAGTACCCTACTTTAAAAATGCATGCAAAGATAAGAAAAAATGAGTGGAAAGTGAGGTTTTTCGGGGATTTTATTGGATGAAATTAGAGGGTAACTTTACAATAAAAAAGCATTTTTAATTGTTTGACAAACAGAGCCTTATACAATTTTTTTTCACAAAAATATAAGTGCGCTGTAAAGTAAATTATCTAAAATTTAAGCAGCGGGGAAATCCAGATATTTTTGAGCTTCTGAAAAACTCACTCTCCCATTAGAGCGTTTGTAAAAAATACCCTACAACTCAATCTCCTGCACCACATTGCCTTTCACCTCAAAACTACTATCCACAAAACTCGGTGGACCAAAAGTTCCTCGCGCATTATTAGAAAATCCATAGCCTTCTTTTGGAATGCCAAACATCCCTGTATCCAATTTTCCATTGCTATTTTCATCATGAAAAACAGAAATCGCGTACTTTCCTGTAGGAATATCCTCTAAAAGACACTCCGCAGTACCACCATTAACAGCGGTGATACAACTTTTAAAATACGCCTCATCATTCATAAACGTAGCTTCAGAATTGTATAAACCTACATAGATTTTACCCTGAACTGGCTTAATTTCCGAAAATTTCACCGTTA
>CAYUNA010000353.1:0-5398 GCA_964445895.1 uncultured Saprospiraceae bacterium
TACTATTACTCACATTTCTTTCCTTTTTTCAAATCGCCAATAGTCAAAGTTTTTTAAGCACAGAAGGACAAAACATCGTCGATGAAGATGGCAACAATATTTTACTTCGCGGCATGGGCTTGGGTGGTTGGATGTTGCAGGAAGGCTATATGATGTTGTCAGGTGATGTAGCAAATACACAGCATACCTACAAAGAAAAAATGACCGAATTAATCGGGCAAAATGGGATGGAGGCATTCTATGACGCGTGGTTAAAAAATCATTGTACCAAACGAGACATTGATTCGTTAAAAGCCTGGGGCTTTAATTCTGTCCGACTTCCTATGCATTATAACTTATATACCTTACCCATTCAAGATGAACCAGTTGCAGGGCAAAACACTTGGCTTGACCGAGGTTTTGCAATGACGGATAGCCTACTCGCGTGGTGCGAAGCCAATGAAATGTACCTCATTCTTGACCTTCATGCTGCCCCTGGCGGACAGGGCTACGATGAAGCCATTTCGGACTATGACCCCGACCTGCCCTCTCTCTGGGAAAGTGCAGAAAATCGGTCAAAAACTGTCGCGCTTTGGGGACGATTAGCGGAACGATACGCCGATGAACCCTGGATTGGTGGCTATGACTTGTTGAATGAAGTCAACTGGAATTTGCCGGGTGGTGCGTTGTTGAAAAGTCTTTATGTGGACATTACCAACGAAATTCGGGCAGTTGATAACAACCATATTATCTTTATCGAGGGTAATTGGTTTGCCAATGATTTTACGGGACTCACGCCACCTTGGGATGACAACATGGTCTATAGTTTTCACAAATATTGGTCAATCAACGATGATGCCTCCATTCAATGGGTGCTGGATATGCGCAACCAATACAATGTGCCACTGTGGATGGGTGAAGCTGGTGAAAATTCAAATACATGGTTTCGGGACGCCATCGCCTTATTTGAAGGGCATAATATTGGCTGGGCTTGGTGGCCAATGAAAAAGCTTGAATCTATTTCCGGTGCTTACTCAATTACTGCACCTCCGGGCTATCAGACGATTTTGAATTATTGGGGCGGAAATGGTACTGCACCGTCGGTTACGGCAGCGACCAACACCTTTATGCAGTTGGCAGAAAATGCAAAAAGTGAAAATTGTACCTATAATAAAAGCGTAATTGATGCAATGATTCGGCAGGTTAGTTCGGACGAAAGCAAGCCTTATGACCAGCATGAAGTTCCTGGATTAATATTTTTAACCGACTACGATTTAGGTGGAAATGGTGTGGCATATTACGATGTCGTTGACGCAAATTATCATCTTTCTACTGGCGAATTTACGGCATGGAACGATGGTTGGAATTATAGAAATGACGGTGTGGACATTGGGCCAAATTACGATGTGATTCAGAGCAACGATGCCAGTATCGGCTGGACAGAAATAGGCGAATGGATGAATTATACCGTTGATGTGGCGGAAACAGGCTATTATGAAATGCGCATCAGAACGACTGCACAAGGTGGCGGTGGTGGTCTTCGTTTACAAAAAAACGGGGTGAATATTGCGCCTAAAATTTTCTTACCCAGCACGGGTTCCTGGCAGACCTGGCAGACGACTACCACCGAAGATATTTACCTCGAAGCAGGCACTCAGACTTTGCGGTTGTTTATTGAAAACGCAGGTTCTAATTTGAGCTTCATGCAGTTTGTTGGACCAAATGCGACCTCTGATTTACCGCCGTACATTATTGCAGGTCAAACCAATGTGGTCGGAACGCGCATCCAAATGGATTTTCAAAAACCATTGGATGTATCAACCGTGGCGAGTGGTAATTTTACTGCAAAAATCAACAATAGTCCGGTTACGGTCACCAATGTTTACCCAAATCCTGCCTCTCCACAATCGGTATTTTTAGATATTGCTACCACGGTAGAATTTGGTGATGATGTCCGTGTTTCCTACGCTTCGAGCGGTGTAATGTCAACAGATGGGCAGGCATTAGATGCATTTTTTGACTATCCAGTTAAAAATAATTTACCCGAACCTGCTTTTTATCATCCAATTCCTGGTCAGATAGAAGCCGAAGATTTTAGCGTGAATAATGGTTTTGAATTTGAAAACTGTACGGACATTGGCGGCGGTCTCAATGCGGGATATACAGACGTTGGCGACTATCTCGATTATTTAGTCGATGTCGATGTTGCAGGTTTGTATCAAATAGAATATCGCTTAGCAGCGGAGAGTTTGACGGGGTCTCTGTCTTTACAAAAAGTATTGACGAACTCTGTCCAAACCATCAACAATATCGTCGTACCAATCACGGGCGGATGGCAAAATTGGGAAACCGTGACCAGTGAAGTTTTTCTCTCGGAAGGATTGCAAACGATTCGCTTACGCGCCAATTCGATTCAGTACAATATCAACTGGATTAACTTCGATTTCTTGTCATCAGATGATGAAGTGACGAAGACTAATTTTGAGGTTAATTTATTTCCAAATCCATCAACAGCAGATGCATTTACCTTGAATTTCAAAGGACTGGAAACGGCAAAAGAAGCAACCATTACGGTGGTCAATAGTGTCGGTCAAACTTTGGCAGTCAATGATTTAAAAATTCACAATAACGACTTTTTTGAAATGGCGAATTTGAATTTAAGCCCGGGAATTTACTTTGTAAATATTGAAATTGAAGGAGCAGTAAAGGTTTTGAAATGGGTGAAGATTTAGAGCATTTTAATGCTATCTTTACGGTATGTACCTCGGGATTCTCAAAGGGAAAAACTGGATTTTTTAGAAAATCCAGTTTTTCCCTTTGAGAACCCTTGAGCCGCGCGTAATTTATTTTCTCCCGTGAATATTTTCGGCTCAAAATGCTCGACGAACAGATTAGATTAGAAATTAGGAATAACTCATGTTTGCTCTATCTGATAAAAGAAAATCGTGGTGCAGTCAGGTAGAAAAAGGTAAAATATCAAATTAATAATCAAGTTGAAATGACTCCATTAGAAGAGTTTTACCATCAACAACCAGAACCACATCGTGGATGTTATTTGGCTATGCGCGATTTGGTGTTAAATCTTCATCCGGATATTACAGCTGACTGGAAGTGGAATACGCCGTTTTTTGCCTTTCGAAAAAAGATGTTTTGCTATTTTTGGAAGGATAAAAAAACGGACGAACTCTATATTGGATTTCACAAAAGTACACATATCGACCACCCAAAGTTAGAAATAGGGAATCGAAAATTATTGAAAATCTATCGAATTAATCCAAATGAAGATTTACCGATTACGGAAATTGAAGAAATCCTTGATTTGATATTAAAAGAACATTTATCTTAAAAAACGTTAATTTTTTAGCCCCTTTTCAATAAAAATTCTCTTCTTGCGAAAAAATAAAACACATGTCATATTTTAAAGATAAAACAGCCCTCATCACAGGGGCGAGCAGTGGAATTGGTCGGGCTACCGCATTGGCTTTCGCAGAAAAAGGAAGCAAAGTCGTCGTATCAGATATTGATGAAACGGGCGGACAGGAAACAGTCGATTTGATTGAAAAGATGGGTGGTAAAGCTATTTTCATCAAAGCCAATGTCGCAAGCAAAGAAGACATACAAAACCTTGTTAATCAAACAGTTGCCAAATTCAAAACGCTTGATTTTGCCATCAACAATGCAGGGATTGGTGGCCCGTATGCACCTACCGCAGCTTATGAAGACCGAGCTTACGACAAGGTAATAGCGGTTAATCAAACAGGTGTTTTCTACTGTATGCGCGAAGAATTGAAGGTGATGCAAAACCAAAAAAGTGGTTCAATCGTCAATGTCTCTTCGATGGCTGGAAAACGGGCTTTACCGAACACCATTGCGTATGTTGCCAGCAAACACGCCGTCCTAGGAATGACCAAAACAGCTGCCCTCGAATACGCCCGCTATGGCATTCGAATCAATGCGGTTTGTCCAGTTTTCACCCATTCCAAGTTATTTGATGGCATGGTGGAAGCGAATCCCAAAATGATTGAAGCGTTGAAAAAAACAATTCCAATGCGGCGATTCGGCGAACCAGAAGACATTGCCAATGCAATTATCTGGTTATGTGACGGCGGTTCATCATTTGTGACGGGCTTGTCGTTACCAATTGATGGCGGTTCTACGGCGTAGAATTTGGTTCTTTGCCAAATAAAACTTACTTTTGCAGCCGTTTTAGAAAGTTCTACTTTTCAAAACGAAATTAGTCTGATAAAGTGTCGGACAATCAATTTTTTATAAATTAAATATTTCATTCATGTTTGCAATCGTAACCATAGCCGGTCAGCAATTCAAAGTAACGAAAGGTCAAGAGATTTTCGTTCACCGGTTAGAAGCCTCTGAGGGCGACAATATTACTTTCGACCAAGTTAGTTTGGTAGATGGTGATGGCGGCTTTCAGGTAGGCAAGCCGATGCTAAAGGGCGCTTCAGTAAGTGCGACCGTTTTGGGGCATCAAAAAGGTGACAAAGTCATCGTTTTCAAAAAGAAAAGACGTAAAGGGTACAAAGTAAAAAATGGACACCGACAGTCTTTTACTAAACTCAAAATTGATGGTGTTACTGTTTAATTAACAGTAAATTACCTATTTGAAATCTTATTTGAAAATTTGTTCTAATTCATTAATTTGATTGGAAGTTAAAATAAATTAAAATGGCACATAAAAAGGCAGCATCGAGTTCTGATAACGGTCGTGATAGTAATGCGAATTACTTGGGCGTAAAATTGTTTGGTGGCGAAATCGCATTTGCTGGAAACATTATTGTACGCCAACGTGGTACAAAATATCACCCAGGTGAAAATGTTTACATGGGTAGAGACCATACTTTGCATGCAAAAGTAGACGGTGAAGTGTATTTTCGTAGAAAAGCAAAAAACCGTATGTTTGTAAATATTGCACCAATTGTTGATGAAACATTGGCTGCACCTGCTAAACCAGTAAAAAAAGCAGCAGCTCCTAAAGCTAAAGCAGCGCCAAAAGCACCTGCTAAACCAGCTGTAGAAGCTCAACCTTTGGCAGCAATGGCGGCACCAGCTGCTCCTGCGGTTGAAGCAAAACCTGCAAAAGCAACAAAAATTACCTTGCCTTCTGGTAAGAAACTTAAGCAGGACGACTTGAAAATGGTAGAAGGTATCGGACCAAAAATCGAAGGATTATTGCACGATGCAGGTATTACCACTTGGAAACAGTTGGCTGAAGCTCCTGAAGCAGAAGTAAAAGCAATCTTGACTGCAGCTGGTCCTCGTTACCAAATGCACCAGCCTAAAACTTGGGCTACGCAAGCTAGATTGGCACATGAAGCTAATTGGGCAACTTTGGAACGTTACCAAGATTGGTTAGACGGTGGTCGTGAAATTGAAGGTGAAACTTTTGATTTTAACGCATAAG
>CAYUNA010000354.1:0-3087 GCA_964445895.1 uncultured Saprospiraceae bacterium
GTTAGTGTACAATTCTAAAAATAAAAATATGACAAAATCATCAACAAAATTATTCTTCTGCGTGCTTATCGCCTTTATTTCAATTAATATAAACGCTCAACAAAATCTAACCGGCACCATCACTCACGATGGTTTGGAACGAGATTATCGCCTTCATCTCCCACCTAATTTTGACAGTGCGAACGAACTTCCGTTGGTCTTCAATCTTCATGGTTATACCTCTAATGCCCAGCAACAAGAATTTTATTCAGGCATGAACAGTGTCTCGGATGATGGCAATTTTATTGTCTGTTATCCAAATGGAATTGGTGCAAGTTGGAACGTTGGTTTGCCTGGCGGCAGTTCCGCAGACGATGTCGGATTTTTGAATGATTTGATAGATACGCTTCATAATTTATACAATGTCAACCTCAATCGCGTCTACTCCTGCGGTATGTCCAACGGTGGTTATATGAGTTACAAACTGGCGTGTGAATCCAGCGACCGTATTACTGCGATTGCATCAGTGACGGGGAGTATTGTGCCAGGCATGGAAGAAGATTGCGAACCAACCCGCGCCGTTCCCGTCATGGAAATTCATGGAACTGCCGACGCCACCGTAGCGTACAATGGAAGCTTTTTTGCATTGCCGATTGAAGAAGTTGTCCAGCTTTGGGTTGATAAAAATAGCTGCTTGAACGAACCTGATACCATTGATGTTCCCGATACCAACATACTTGATGGCAGCACGGCACAACGCATCGAATACCTTAATTGTAATGACGAAGCCGAGGTGGTTTTGTACAAAGTTCAAAACGGTGCACACACTTGGCCGGGTGCACCTATTGTATTAGGAACAACAAATTACGACTTTGATGCCAGTGTCGAAATCTGGGCGTTTTTCAACCGATTCGATTTAGAAGGTGCGATTGTGAGTACAGATGAAGCATCACAAGTGGCTGATATTCAGTTGTTTCCAAATCCAGCTTCGGATAGATTGGTTTTAAATAATTTGCCAACGGATGTACAGGAAATTCAATTTTTGGATGCAACTGGACGGATAGTAAAAGTGGAGAATGCAGTTGGGCAACAGAATTTAGAGATGTCGATTGATGAATTGAATGTGGGGTTTTATTGGGTTTTGGTGAGAGGAGATAGCAGTGTTCGGAGTTTGAAATTGGTTAAAAATTAGGTGGCATTCCTAAGAGAAAAATTAAATTCTAAAGACGGAGTAAAAACCGTATTTT
Organism: uncultured Saprospiraceae bacterium; assembly: GCA_964445895.1. Lineage (GTDB taxonomy): Bacteria > Bacteroidota > Bacteroidia > Chitinophagales > Saprospiraceae > CAYUNA01. The sequence goes on from CAYUNA010000354.1 coordinate 1,227, forward strand.
TTCTTAAAAGAATATGATTTTTGCTCCGTCTAAAAAAGAATATTTCGAGGTGCGTTCGGTTGGAAGCCTTTTTGATACGACCTCGTAAGTAGGACTTGAGAAAAAAAATCGCTTTAAAGCCTCAGCCAGTTTGGGGAGCAGGTTATTATTTTTCTGGTTCCTTAACGAATTACTGCCACCGGCATCTCTTTATCAAAATTCCCGGTAATCGTCGGCGTTTGGGCATGAGCCGTATAAGATTGCACCTCATAAAAAACGTAATCATACAACTCTTGAATCGTAATAATTTTATCACGATTGGTATCCGCTTTTCCTTTCAAACCACGCACCAAATAATAGCTGAAAATTCCCGACCGTAAGCCACCATCTTCCAATGAAACTTCTTCACTTTTCGAGGACATCATCAATGCCAAGCCACCTTTCGTACTTTCAAATGCTTCATAATACTTTTTCAACGTTCCATTTAAAGGTTGTTTCATTGCCAATAAACTGCCTGAATGACAAGCGTCACCCATCACAATTTTATGCTTTGCTTGACTTCGTTCCAGTACATTTTTGATTTCTGTATGAAACAGCCGATTGTTAAAACCATCAAAATCATACGGCACAAATGCGCCATCCAAGCCATGTCCAGAGAAGTAAAAAAGCACCACATCATTATCATCAGCTTTCAATAAAACATTTTCCATGCTTCGCAAAATCCCTTTTTTTGTCGCATTTTCATCAATCAACACCTCAACTTGATTGTCGGGCAATGCACCACCTTCTACGCTTTTCAAAAAGGCATAAAACTGGTAGGCATCATCATCCGTGTAGCGCAAAGCAGGCATGTGATTGTAAGCGCCCACACCAACGACAACAGCCCAGATTTTGACCTCATTAGACGGTTGAACTTTGATTTCGTCTTGCGCAATAGCCTCAGGCACAGCCATTTCCGCGGTAGCTTTGCCGTAGTACCAATTGGCACCCAGGACCCGACCATTTCTAAAATACATGATGCCCCGACCGTGTGGTGCGTGGTTTTTCCACTGTCCAACATAGCGGTCACCATTTTTATAATAAGTCGTTCCTCGCCCTTCGGGATAGCCATTAAAAAATGCGCCTTCGTACCGCGAACCATCTGCATAAGTGTAGCCACCTTGCCCGTTATTACAAAATTCATTATTGCAGTTTCTCAACATAGATTTAGTGCTCTCATCGGGCGTATCTTCAGCAATCGGCAGCACGTTTTCCGCCAAGTTATCACCGCTGACAGTCATTCGTTTGCCATCTTGCCATTCACCTGACATCATACGCCCGTCGGGGTGGAGTAGTGTTCCCTCACCGTGTCGTTGGTTATCTTTCCAAGAACCTTCCCATTTTGAGCCATCCGCATAATGCAAAATGCCCTCACCTTGAAAACGTCCATTGTTAAAATTACCTTCATAATAATTTCCACCACTAAATTGGTATTTGCCATCACCGTTGGGTAGGTCATTTTTCCAGTTGCCTTCGTAAATATCGCCATTAGCATAGGTCATTTTGCCCGGACCATTGCGTTTGTCAAACTTGAATTCTCCCATAAATTCGTGCCCTTCCGCAAATACCAACCGGCCGGTACCTTGTCGTTGATTGTCTGCCCAATGGCCTAAATATTGACCGCCATGACCATAGTATAAAATACCGCGTCCTTGTGCTTTTCCATCAACAAAATTGCCGACGTAGCGAGATCCATTGGCATAGACAAATGTGCCATAACCATTGATGCAGTTGCCTTTGATGCAGCCTGCTGCGAATGTTTGATTGATTGAAATGAGTGTAAATGCCACTACAAAACTCATGAATTTAAGCATAATCGTTCTGGGTTTAGTGATTTCTGAAC
>CAYUNA010000354.1:3187-5395 GCA_964445895.1 uncultured Saprospiraceae bacterium
TTTTTAAATATTCTTATTGTACAAATAACAAATATTTAAATAAAAAAACTCATCGTCTCCATCACATTTTGGAGGTAAAACATAAATTTGGAGACATATTTATTCAAACCATCGCTTTTGGGATAGCGATTTCGGCTGTTGTTATTCAAATTTTTATCGAGATAAATTTTATGGTCAGGGTCAACGACGGCGCATTCAATCCATTTGTCATATTTTAATTCTAAAAAACGGGCTTGACCATCCCATTTTTCTAAAACTTCTTCTCCATCAGAAAAACGCACTAAAATGTCAACTGGAAATTGCAAATCACCGCTTCGATAAACCAAAACACTGGATTCCAAACCAGACTTCGATTCATCTGCATCTTTCGACAAAATAGGATTTTGTTTGTCTGCAAAAATGCCCGTCGGTGCAAAGATTTTTTTATGTTGAATATAGCCAATTTCATAATCACAAATACCTGTACCATAGACAACTTGCTCAAAAAACCAATCCAATGGGTTAGGAGCTTCCTGTTGGTGAGAGATGAATAAATTGGGGTGATTTTTGGCGACTACTTGGTTTGCCACGTCGATAAAATCTTGTCCACTTGGATGTTTAAATTTCCATTTTAGGAAGTAGGTCTTCATGATTTCATCAAAAGTTGTTTCACCAACTAAGCCTTCTAATGTTCGCAACCAAAGCGTTGTTTTACTATATTGTATGTCATGCGAAGTACCTGCTGGAAATGCCCAATTGACCCAAGAATTCGGCGCAATCTGTGGAAAATTCATATCAAAATAAGACGCTCGATTGGATTCAATATTACCGTATTGAATATCAAATAAATCAAGAGTCGAGGTTTGTTTACCAAAAATTTCATCCAAGACTTTTCCTTCATAAAAATTGGTCATGCCTTCGTCGAGCCAGGCTTCTTCTTGTTCGTTCGTTGCCACCATTTGCATAAAATATTGATGAACAAATTCATGTACCGTCAACGTCTCTGGCACGCGAATCCCATCAGGAATATGAGCCAAAGCAGGCGCACTAAACAGGGTAGGGTATTCCATGCTCGACGTCATGACACCGTGTAGTGGCGTTACTACAATCGTCAGCGTCGGATAAGGATATTTTTCAAACTTTCGTTCAAAATAGTTCATCGTTTTTTTGAGAACAAATAAATATCGCTCACTCAAATGCTCATGCTCTGGATGTATCAACAACCGAATATCAACGCCTTTCCAATCGTCTTTTTTATCTAAAAAATGCGGGCAAGCTGTCCACGCAAAATCAATTACATCTTCGACATGATACGAGTGGGTCGCGCGATTATTGTCTTCCGTTTTGTCCACCAATTGCCCACTCGCTCCGACGACATAATTGTCAGGTACATTGATGTCCACATTATAAACCCCGAAGTTGGCATAATACTCCACCGACCGATGATATTGGTGGCAATTCCAGCGTCCGACCTCCGCGCCACGCATCCCGATAGGTTCGTAAACGCCCAATTTCGGAAACCATTGTACCACAAAATGATAATCTTTGCTATAGCCCGTTCGCACCATCGCGCGCGGGAGTTTTGACTCAAAATCAATATTTAAAATCGCTGTTTCATAGGGTAAAACTGGATTTTTTAAGGTCACTACTGCTACCGTTTTGTCCCATTCATTGTCATCTTCGGGTTGAATAAATTTAATCGAATTGGTCAAGTCATTTCCTGCTTCGTCCACCACTTTTTGTAACTCACAATAGCCCCAAATATTTTCCTCCTCTTCATATGCCATTGCATGACTCGGCACACCACCTGCCTCACTCAACCATGTTGATTTGTTGTTTTTGAAAGCATTCAGATACAAATGAAAATGCATTTCCCGAATGGTATCGGCAGATGGATTTTTCCAACGGAGGGTTTCTTTTCCAGTTAAAATTTTTGTATTTTCATTTAGGGAAACAGCGATGTCGTAGTTGGCAATACGCGGAGAGAGGGGCGGGTTGAAAACGGGGGATTGCGCCGTGAGGGTGTATGAAAAGCCAATAAAAAATAGTAGGAAGAATCGCATGGACATCGTTTGAAAATTTGAGAGTAAAGGTGCGAAAAAAGGCTTGATTTTTAGTAAGAAATTGGTTGTTTTTGGATTTAGTTGGGGAATTTTAAAAATCAAGTCTTTTTTCGTAATACAAATATGAGTTGAGATTTTAGATTTGTTGGCGACTACCCACTATGTA
>CAYUNA010000355.1:0-2221 GCA_964445895.1 uncultured Saprospiraceae bacterium
TTTTGGGGTTTTAGGGGCGAGATTGATTGAGTTTTCTGACGAAAAACTCAATTAATCTCGCTCCTAACCTACCCCTCGAAAAATGACTTTTTACACTTTAATATTTATATTCTTCAATGAAATTATTAATTCTTACAGACCATACCAATCACAGCAGCGAAAACTCGTTGTATCCCTTGGCAAAAGCCATGCGACAGCATCCAAAATGTACGTCGGTTGAGGTGGCAACACGTGGTTTGGCGGTCAATGATGATTTTTTTAAAAAGCACCATTCAGGTAAAATATTCGTGTCGGATGTGACGGATGATTTTACTTTTACGCCTTCTGGCAAATATTTTTCTGATGGCTTGCGAAAAGCTGATTTTAAAGATTACGACGCGGTTTGGTTGCGGATGCCGCCGCCGCTATCGAAGGATTTTTTAAACTTTTTAAATACGTTTTCCCAACAAATTATCATCAATAATCCTGATGGTATCTGGCAAACGGGTAGCAAACGTTTTTTATTAAATTTTCCCACACTATGCCCCACAATGCAGGTTTGCGACAGCATAGAAAGTATTATTCAATTCAAAAATCGCTTTCCAATCGTCTTAAAGCCCTTTCGGGAATACGGTGGAAAAGGCATTGTTCGTATTGATGGTGATCAGGTTTGGGAAGGTAAAACCGAAACAACTTTTAACACATTTATTGATAAAATTAAAAATACTAATTTTGAATATTTAGGTGTTAAATTTTTAAAAAATGTAACCAAAGGCGATAAGCGAGTCATTGTCGTAGGCGGAAAGATTTTGGGCGCGTCGCTGCGTTTACCTGCCAAAGACTCCTGGATTTGTAATGTGGCAATGGGCGGTAATTCCAACCATGCCATTGCAGATGAGGAGGAAATTGCGATAGTCAAAAAAATCAATCCAACACTGCAAAAAATGGGCATCGTGATGTACGGTGTCGATACCTTGGTGAATGATGATGGTCAACGGATTTTGTCGGAATTGAACACAACGAGTATTGGTGGTCTGCCGCAAATTGCAGCGCTAATGAAAGAACCGTTGGTGGAAGAAGCAGTGGAGTTGATTTGGGAATATATTGTAAATCAAAAATTAAATTCAGCGGCGTTAAATACACTGTAAAGTAAGTGCTTGGACAAAAATAACTTACAAACTCTCTAAAACTAATATTTAAATGCTTTTAAAAACAGAAAAAGAAACCCCTGTTATTCAGACCTTAAACGTTGAAAGTGTCGAAAAAGGGACGATACAACGTTATTGGCTACACCTCGTCACGGACGGAATGGGTGTGCCAATTCGCATCCCAATCATGGTGGCACGTGGGGCGAAGGATGGTAAAGTTTTGGGGCTAACCGCAGCCGTACATGGCAATGAATTGAACGGAATTCCGGTTATTCAACGACTATTTAACGAAATTGATGTGAACGAATTGGCAGGAACGATTGTCGGCGTTCCCGTCGTAAATATCCCGTCATTGGTGCGCAAAAAGCGGCGATTTATTGATGGTACAGATTTGAATCATATTATGCCTGGCAAGCCTGATGGCAATGTGAGTCAAGTGTATGCATGGCGAATTGTGGAACGAATTGTCAAGCAATTTGACTTTTTGATTGACTTACATACGGCGAGTTTTGGTCGAGTCAATTCCTACTACATTCGCGCTGATATGAGTGATGAAACCGTTCGACAAATGGCACAATTGCAAAATCCGCAAATCATTGTTCACAATCCCCCCAGTGATGGAACGTTACGAGGAACAGCGGCAGAGTTGGGTATTCCTGCGATAACTTTGGAAGTTGGAAATCCAAATACTTTTCAAAAAGGAATGATTCGAGAGGGTTTGACGGGTATTCATAATGTTTTGGATTATTTGGAAATGCTCGAAAGTGAGCGTGAAGAACCCGACGAAGCGATTGTATTGTGCAAAAAATCGTATTGGATTTATACGGATACGGGCGGCATTATGACCGTCAAACCTAAGGTGACCGATATGGTCAAAAAAGGGGAAGTCGTCGCCACGATTCGGAATATTTTTGGAGATATTTTAAAAGAATATCGCGCACCCGAAGATGGTGTGGTGATTGGAAAAAGTACGAATCCAATCAATCAAACGGGAGGACGGATTTTGCACTTGGGTATTGTTTAGATTTAAAATTTGAAATAATAAAGTAAGCGTTACTTTGAAGTAATAAAGTAAGCGTTACTTTGGAAAGTAA
>CAYUNA010000355.1:2321-5369 GCA_964445895.1 uncultured Saprospiraceae bacterium
AAGTAATAAAGTAAGCGTTACTTTGGAAAGTAACGCTTACTTTATTACTTCAAATCTCAAAAAATTCCACCTTTCGGAACAAAACTCTCTCTTCTTCCGTTACCTTTGCGCATTTAAAAATCATAAATACTATTTTTTGCTTAAAGGAACAGTCATCAAATCAACGGGCGCGTGGTATCGCGTAAAAGTAGCAGACGGCGATATTTTTGATTGCCGAATTATTGGAAAATTTCGATTGAAAGGAAAGCGGTTGACCAATCCCGTTGCGGTGGGTGATATGGTACATTTTGAAATAGAAGCCGATAACAAAGGCATTATTAAAAAAATTGACGACCGTAAGAACTATGTCGTGCGGGCATCTCCACGTCAAAAACACCATTTGCATTTAATAGCCAGTAATGTTGATCAAGCTGTGATTATCATGACGATTGTATCGCCCATGTTGAAACAAGGCTTCATCGACCGTTTTTTATTAATGACCGAACCCTACAATATTCCTACCTGCATTGTTTTCAACAAATGTGATTTGTATTCAGAAGGTGACCTGAATGTTTATGAATATTTAAAAGATATTTATGAAAAAATCGGCTATACCGTGCTGCTTGTTTCGGCAACAGAAGGCTCAGGTAAAGAGGATTTTAGAAATTTATTGAAAGATAAAATTACCTTAATTAGTGGTCAGTCCGGCGTTGGAAAATCTTCGTTGGTCAATAGTATTCAGGATAAATTTGAAATCAGAACTACGGAACTATCTGATTATTCTGGCAAAGGACAGCACACCACTACCTTCGCCGAAATGTTTGAATTGGGCTTTGGTGGCTCGATTATTGACACGCCAGGTATTAAGAGTTTGAGTTATAACCACCTCGAACCAATGGATGTGGCGCATAATTTTCGAGAGATTTTTGCAGCCTCCAAAGATTGTAAATTTGGCGATTGTATGCACCGGGATGAGCCAAAATGCGCTGTAAAAGATGCAGTGGAAGCAGAAGAAATTTCGGAATTGAGATATATGAATTATTTGACAATTTTAGAAGACGTAGAGGGACAAAACCACTGGGAACGATTGAAGGGATAATTAGACAATTTTAAACAAAAAATAAATGGCTCAAAGTAGAAAAAAAGGATACAAAAGTCGGCGAGAGAAATACGAAATCACGAAGCGCAACACGAAAGTAACAATGATTTTTGCAGCTATTGCATTGGTCGTTTATTTGATTATGATTCGGCAAGACATTTGGGCTTGGCTGAAAACTTATACATATTGATTCGATTAACTCGATTATTTCGATTGACTCGATTAGCGCACAATCGAGTCAATCGAAATAATCTAATTATTCCTGACTAATTTCTTGCCTCCACAACTCTTTTCCCTGATTGTTAAAAATCTGAATTTTCAAAACCCGTTTCTGATATTCTCCTGAAAAGGTGAGCAAACCAAAATTCCGTTCCGTCACCAAGGTATTGGAAACGCGCAAAGGGTTAACTTCATCGCGTTTGCCCGTGCCCGAAGTTAGCGGCGAGCAAGTCAAATCATAGACGGTATTGCCTGCTGCGTTGACTATTTTACTCAATTCTGTATGATGCCGATCACCGTCAATAAAAATAACGTTTTTAATCTCTTCTTCAGCGATTTGTTTTAATAAATAGGTACGTTCCTCGGCATGTCGGTTGGCATAATTTTCCCAAACAGGCAATGGATTCAGCACTTGTCCACCAATAGCAACTATTTTAAAAGAAGCCTTACTCGCTGCCAATGCATCAATTAACCACTCCAATTGTTGTTTACCAAGAATAGTGGCTTCGCCCGTTTTTCTATGATTTGGACTTCTAAAGTAGCGATTGTCCAGTAAAAAAAACTGTACATCATTCCATTGAAAACTCGTCGTAATACCACCTTCCATATCGGGTAGACCAGTCGTTGGGTTTCCCCAAAAAGTTTCAAATGCCTTTAACGTCTTGTCTTTATGAATAAAACTTCTATCCGAATCATTCGGCCCAAAATCATGGTCATCCCAAATCGCATATTGGTGTGTAGAAGCCAGTAAAGGTTGTATTTCAGGAACTGACCGTGAATGCGTATAACGGTGGTGAATCCCCGTTTGGGTAAACCAATCTGCTTCACGCAGGTAATTATTATCGCCTAACCACAACATTGCGTCAGGACGTTTTTCGTGTATTTTTGTAAAAATGCCGTAATTATCACCATATCCTTTTCCCGGGCGGTCATATTTTGGTTCGTTGATGTATGCACAACTGCCAACTGCCATTGTAAATGATGGTGGATTTTCGCGCCACTGCCACAGTTTTTGAGATTGAAAAGTAGTGGGGTAATCGAAGGCTACTTTTTGACCATTAATGTATAGGTCATAATTGTAGGTATTGCCAGGCATAACCTGGTCGGCGATTAATTTGGCTGTAAAAGCAGCATTCTTATTCGTCAAAACTGATTTTGTCTTAAAAACTTTTACTGGCTTTGAATTGATAGAATCTTTAACCCAATAAGTGAACTGCACCTCGGCAGCATCTTTGGTTTGTACCCATAATAGGACTTCGCGCATTTCAGAATAACCGAGCATAGGTCCAGATTGAAGTAAGGATTTTTGACCAAAAGCTGAAAGTGATGTTAAAAACAGAAAAGCAATTAAGCAGAATAGTTTGTTCATATTTTATGGTATTTGGGGCGAATCTAAGGAGAAATGTAGGGAATATTATAAAAATAGAAGCGATTTTTAGATTAGGGAGTTTGTAAATAATAACCTTAAAATTCTATTTTGGTATTTAAAACAATGAAAAAAAATTCTACGATATGCACCTCGAGGTAATCAAAGGGATTTTAAGAATCAGAAATGAGTTTGTAAAACTCGCTTCTGACCCTTCTCTCCCACATCCGCTCTGCCTGCGGCAAAGCGGATTCTTTTTTTTGAAGCTCGAAAACCTTGCGATTTTCTCGCTTCTCTAAATACAAGGAAACTCATTTACACTTTACTTACTACACTGTGTAAAAAGTCATTTTGTATTTTCGAAAAATGGCTAAAGCCATTTTTC